>NZ_QKNZ01000091.1:0-24115 GCF_014156605.1 Flavobacterium sp. SOK18b | reverse complement strand
TATTTTGTTTTAAAATTATTTTAAGAGAGGTATTGAAAACAAATTATATAGAAAAAAATTATGAATAGGACTAATAAGCACAGGCCTATTTTTTTTAAAATATCCAAAGGGTTCATGGGTGTATTATTAAGGCTGTTATTCCAAGTTTCATTTTTCATGGTTTGTTTATTTAGTTATCGCAAGTTAAGTTTAAACCAATAAGTGAGTATGCGTAGTTTTACGTGTTTTTATTCTTTGTATTTAAAATTAAATAGTTAAATTATTTACGCGTGAGTATCTTAGTTACTATATTTGATTTATAAATAAATTAAACATGCAAAAACGTTTTATTATACTTGTATTATTCTTGTTTTCTTGTACCATCAAAGCTTCTTTTTTATTGTTGCCCATGGATGAATCTGTACAAAAAAATCATTTAAAAGCATACGGAATAACGTTTTGGTGTCTAAATAAAAATTACAAAGCCAGCTGGTTGCTTAATTATAGAGGCGGTTCTTTTTTGTTACCAGACGCTGATGAAATTAGAAAAGAATGTCAGATACGGGGAGTGAGTTTTGAAATTCTTTCAGATCAAGAACAAGCCACTATTTTAAATGAGATTTCAAGTCCATCACAAAACATGGAATCGGTAGTACTTGAAAAAGCCCCAAAGATTGCAGTGTATACTCCAAAAGGGAAACAACCTTGGGATGATGCAGTAACGCTTGTATTGACCTACGCTGAAATTCCATTTACGCCCATATATGATGAAGAAGTTTTATCGGATCAATTGTTGCTTTATGATTGGTTGCATTTGCATCATGAAGATTTCACTGGACAATACGGAAAATTTTATAATGCTTTTAAAAATGTCCCTTGGTATATTGAACAAAAGAAAGAAGCTGAACTGCTTGCAACCAAATTAGGGTACACAAAAGTTTCTAATGAAAAAGGAGAGGTTGCCAAAAAAATCAGAGATTTTGTTGTAGGTGGCGGATTTATGTTTGCTATGTGTTCTGCAACAGATAGTTTTGATATTGCATTGGCAGCAGATGGGGTTGATATTTGTGAGGCTATGTTTGATGGTGACGCTAGCGAAGGCAATTATCAAACCAAGATGAACTACAGCAGTTCTTTTGCATTCAAGGATTTTACATTAGAACGAAAACCAGAGGTATATGAATTCTCGGATATTGATATGACCCCTAAACGAAGAATACCACCAGATAAAGATTATTTTACACTCATGGATTTTTCGGCAAAATGGGATCCCATTCCTAGTATGTTATGCCAGAATCATACCCAGTTAATCAAGGGATTTATGGGACAAACTACAGCTTATGATGCAGGGTTGATAAAATCTAATGTTTTAGTCATGGGAAGCTGTGAGTTAAATGCAGAAGCTAGGTACATTCATGGTCAAAAAGGAAAAGGAATGTTTACTTTTTACGGAGGTCATGATCCTGAGGATTTTCAGCACCAAGTTGGTGATCCACCTACTGTTTTGGATTTACATCCCAATTCTCCTGGATACCGCCTGATATTGAACAACGTATTGTTTCCGGCTGCCAAAAAGAAAAAATTGAAAACGTAAATCGTATTGAAAACAAAAAACCAGTCTTATGAACTGGTTTTCTGTTTTTTAGCCCTGATGGAAGTGGCATCTCCCGATTTTAAAAACAAGGCTTTTTGCCGTAGTTTTTAAGCGGGAATATAACGGACAGCAGGAATAGCTCCAAGAAAAAAAACTAAAACGTCTCTTTTTCGTTTTCTTTGTCAAGGTATTCTTGAACTATTTCAATGGCATTAGTTACTACATCACTCAATGCGGTGATAAAACTGCCTTCTTCGGCGCAATTGATAGCGTGTTTTATGGCTTCAGTTTCTTTTGGAATAATTTCGTAGGTAACATCTTTTCCTGAGGTTTTAATGCCTTCGAGAATTAAATTGATAATTTCTTCTTCGGTTCTTCCTCTTAAAAACTTTTCTTGTCTGATGATAATGTGATCAAACATGCGTGCTGCAATGTGGGCACATTCTCTAATATCCTCATCTCTACGATCTCCTACGCCTGCTATAATTCCTATTTTTTTGGATGCAGTTACGCTTTCCAAATAATCAGCAACTCCTTTATATCCAGATGCATTGTGTGCAAAATCAATTAGAACTTTGAATTTTTTAAACTCGAAAATATTCATGCGTCCAGGTGTTTGCGCTGCACTGGGAATAAATGTTTTTAAAGATTGACTAATATCACCCGTTTTGAAACCCCATAAATAACTTGCTAGTGTTGCAGCAAGAACGTTGGCAATCATGAATTTAGCTTTTCCTCCTAATGTTAGCGGGACCAGCGTAGCTTTTTCCACTCTTATTTTCCATTCCCCTTTTTTTATGGTTATAAAACCATTTTCATAAACGGCTACTGTTTTTCCTTCAGCGCATTGTTTTTTTATGAATTCGCTATCTTCATTTAAACTAAAGTAGGCTACATTGCACTGGAGTTCGCTTGCAATTTTAATGCAATGTTCATCATCACCGTTTAATACTGCCCAACCATTCTTTTTAATACTTCTTACCACAGTTGCTTTTACTCTGGCAAGATCACTCAGGGTGTGAATGTCACTTAAACCCAAGTGGTCTTCTTGAATATTTGTTATAATACCAATATCGCAACGGCTAAATCCTAGTCCAGATCGCAGGATGCCTCCTCGTGCTGTTTCTAGTACTGCAAATTCTACAGTAGGGTCTCTCAAGATATACTCGGCGCTTAATGGTCCTGTTGTATCACCTTTTTCCATCATGTGGTTTTGTACATAAATACCATCTGATGTGGTAAAACCAACTTTGAAACCATTATTTTTAACAATATGTGCAAGTAGTCGGGTAGTGGTCGTTTTACCATTTGTTCCTGTCACCGCAATAATAGGAATTCTACATGATTTTCCGGGAGGATAGAGCATGTCAATCACTGGAGCGGCAACGTTTCTTGGTAAGCCTTCTGAGGGAGCCAAATGCATTCTAAAACCCGGTGCTGCATTAACCTCAAGAATGACTCCGCCATTTTCTTTTAAAGGTTGTGTTAAATTCTCGGCCATGATATCAACGCCACATACATCAAGTCCTATAACTCTAGAGATACGCTCTGCTAGAAAAATATTTTCAGGATGCATCATATCAGTCACATCAACTGATGTTCCTCCAGTACTTAAATTTGCAGTTGATTTTAAAAATACCGTTTCACCATTGTTTGGAATGGTTTCAAGTGTGTAGTTTAGTTTTTCTAATAAATCTTCGGTATCACGATCAACATCAATTTGTGTCAATACATTTTCATGACCGTAGCCTCTCCTTGGATCTAAGTTAGTAGTATATATTAATTGTTGAATGGTATCAACGCCATTACCTACAACATGAGCCGGGACTCTTTTTGCTGCTGCTACCAGTTTGTTATCAATTACAAGAACTCTAAAATCAAAACCTGTTATGAATTTTTCTACAATCACTCGTTTACCATAGGTTTGAGCAAATGCAAGTCCTGATACAGCATCTTCCCAATTGGTTACGTTTATGGAAGCGCCTTTTCCGTGGTTTCCTCCCAATGGTTTAAGCACAATAGGATAGCCTATTTTTTTGATCACATCGGCTAAGCTTTCTTCATCAACACAAATACTTCCGCTGGCTACAGGAATAGAAGCATTCTCTAGCATTTTTTTTGTTTGTTCTTTGTTGCAAGCGATGTCAACTGCTATACTACTTGTTTTGCAGGTAATTGTAGCTTGAAAGCGCATTTGGTTTATGCCATATCCTAATTGTACTAATGAGTTAGTTCCAAGACGTATCCATGGAATATCACGCGAAACGGCCTCATCTACTATACTCCCTGTACTAGGTCCTAACCGAACGCGTTCTCTGATTTCACGCATTTTTTGCAAGTCGGCATCAATATCATATTCCTTACCAGCAATTAAGGCTTCGGCAATTGCAACGGAAGCTTCGGCAGCAAATAAACCTACATTTTCTTCAGTGTAACTAAAAACAACATTGTAAGTTCCTGGAGTTTTGGTTTCTCTGGTTCTACCAAAACCAGTTTCCATACCTGCTAAAGTTTGAATTTCCAGCGCAATGTGTTCAATTACATGTCCCATCCATGTACCTCGATCTACCCTTGAGAAGAATCCACCTCTGCAACCTTCGGAGCATCTATGTTCTATCATGCTGGGCAACATAGCTTCTATTCTTTCCCTAAAACCTTCGATTTTATTGGTAGGAAATTGCTCCATTTCCTCCAAATCCAATCGCATTTGGATTAATTTTTTTCGTTGAATACTCCAAATATTCGGTCCACGTAGGGCTTGTATTTTAATAATTTTCATAAAAGCAAAATGATTTTTTTAAGTGAAAGCCAAACAGATATTTCTATTTTTGAATTCGATATTTGAAGTATTTTTCAAAACCAATGCATCAAAAATTAAAAAAAAGAAAGCATTTTACTAATGTAGCCATTTTTCATATGAAATAAAAAATTTTATGCAATAATATACTCCAAACTGTATTTTTTTTAAATAAACGCCCTTGTAAATGGTACTTTTTAACTTTTTGGTTATTTTTGCCAAATGAATATACTTGGAAAACTGATAATTATAGGTGGTGCTGTAGACAAAGGAAGTTTTACAGAAACTGATTTAGATAAAAACGCAAATACCAATTTAAATTTTTTTGAAACTGGAATTTTAAAAAGAATTCTTAACGAGTCAAAGTATAAAGAGGAATCTAGAATAGAGATTGTTACAACGGCTTCAGTAATTCCGCGTGAAATTGGTCCCGAATATGTAAAAGCATTTACTTATTTAAATGCAAAGAACGTAGCTATACTGACTATTGAAAGAAGAGAGCAAGCAGCAGATCCCGAAGTTTTGGCACGATTAAAAGCGGCTGATATTGTAATGTTTACAGGAGGAGATCAATTAAGATTGAGTTCTATTTTGGGCGGAACTCCTTTTCACGATATGTTGCTTGATAAATATCATAATGAGGAGTTTATTTATGCTGGAACATCAGCAGGTGCAGCAGCAGCTTCAAACAATATGATTTACCAAGGCAGTAGCTCTGAAGCACTGTTGAAAGGAGAAGTTAAAATAGCGAGCGGTTTAGGACTTATTGATGGCGTTATTATTGACACGCATTTTGTTCAGCGCGGTCGTATTGGTCGATTATTTCAAGCAGTTGTGGGGAATCCAAGAGTTTTAGGAATAGGTCTTGGAGAAGATACGGGTTTGTTAATTACCAATAACAAAGAGATGGAAGCCATCGGGTCTGGACTTGTAATTCTTGTAGACGGCCGAGAAATTAAAGATACTAATCTGACTAAAGTAGAATTGGGGCAACCCATTTCCATTTCGCATTTGGTCACTCACGTAATGAGTAAGTTTGACACTTATAACTTGGATACACATAAAATGCACATTCAATCTTCGCATTATTTATAGATTTTTCAAACTTTAATGCTACACTCCATTATGAAACTAATTATACACGGCGGTTTTTTTTCGGAATCATCAACTTCAGATGATACTAAAATTGCAAAACAGAAAGCACTAGAAGAAATAGTATTGCGTTCTTATGAGTACTTAAAAACTCATACTGCTTCAGAAACTGTTGTTTATGCAGTTACCCAACTTGAAAATGATACTCTTTTTAATGCAGGAACGGGTTCACAAATTCAAAGTGACGGAAAAATTAGGATGAGTGCTGCTCTTATGGATGGCGAAACACAAAAAATGAGTGGTGTAATCAATATAGAAGCTGTAAAAAATCCTATTGAGGTAGCAGCTTTACTGATGCAACAAGACGATCGAATTTTAGGTGGATCTGGAGTTACTAATTTTGCTAGAGCGAATGGGTTTGAGTATTTTTCTACAGAAATTCCGCAACGAAGAGCTGAATATGAAGCCAAATTAAAAGCTACTGGAACAGGAACTGTAGGATGTGTAGCATTAGACCAAAATGGAAAAATTGCTGTAGCTACATCTACTGGTGGTAAAGGTTTTGAAATTCCAGGTCGAATTTCTGATTCTGCTACTGTAGCAGGAAATTATGCCAATGCTTTTTGTGGCGTAAGCATGACAGGAGTAGGAGAAGATATTGTAAGTAATGCTACGGCTGTAAAAATTGTTACCCGAGTAACTGACGGAATGCAACTAAAAGATGCTTTTGCTAAAACCTTCAATGAGTTACTACCTTATGATGGTTTTGCAGGTGCTATTGCTATAGATCACAACGGTACTATTTACCATCAAGATTCACATCCTAGTATGGTTTTTGCTAGTTTTGACGGAACCGAATTTAAGGTTTTTGAATAAATTAAAGCACCTTGAATGACATCCAAATAGGAATGTGATCAGATACTTTTCTAGCTTCTTCTAGTGAATTGAATTTATTGTAAAAATGAATTACTCCGGTATCTAAAAACGAAATTCGATTTAAATTGTAAAAGATATTGTCAAATTCTGACGCCAAATAAGTATTGTTTTGACATTTTCTTTTCAAAGATGTTTTTTGGTTTTGTAACGCCGATTTATATCCTAATTTTTTTAGCGGGCTAAAAACTGAATGCGACTGCGGACAATTAAAATCACCTAAAAAAACCAAATTAAGAGTTGGATACAAATTAGGTAAAAACTTGAAATGTTTGATTTCCGTTTCGGGCTGTCTACTTTTTGTAATGGCGTGAAAATTTACTAATGTGAATTGTTTTTTATCAAATTCAAAAGTGGCGTAATACGGTTCTCTATCTATTTCTAGATGGTATTTTTTTTCTAACCAAGGAGTTCCAATAAGTTTTACTCTGCTTGTTTTCCACAAAAAAGCATATCGCTCTGTTTTATAAGCGCTACTGGACGTAGGATTGCTGATGGAGTAATCCCATTTAGATCCTTTTCTATTTAGCTCATCTGCAAGCCTTGCCACTGCTTGTGCGCCACCGTAACCAGCAACTACTTCTTGTATGGCAATAATATCGTAATCTCTAGTGGTTTGTGCAATAAAATTGACGGTTTCATTGCTCTTTGATTTACCAAGATTTTCAATATTCCAAGAAATAACTTTGACTTGTCCAGTTAAAGACAACTGAACAAGTAAGAGTAAAAATAAAAAAATTGGTTTCAACGGTAAGTGTATTATAAGAATAAAAATCTTCGCAATTCTTAGTTTAGAATATCTTTTTTGGTTAACTGGATTTTAAAAAGGATCAGCAGTAACTCTAAATTTCATATTGGCTTTTACAGTAATATCCTGAGTCAAGGTTTCTTTTACAACAGCTCTAGTTCTAATAGTGTAAGATGGAGCTTTAACGTATTTGTCAAGTTTTGCCGAAGTACACGTTAGGTTCAAAGTAGTGGCAGTTGAATTAATGTCTTCTAAAAATGCTAATTCAATCTCGTCATTTGCATCTGTTGAAATAAACAATCGTATCGATTTTAGAAAACTAAATGATTTATTGCTAGGGTTAGTAATCGTTAATTTCAAATCAGTAATTTTCACATCCTTAACTAAATCGGCCTTCGTATTATTGTTTTCAAATGTGGCACTTGAATTTGTCGTAACATCAGGAGTGATAATTGTAAAAGCTGTCCCAACAGGAAAAGCACTGTCAATTTGTATACTTGTTTCATTGTCAATGTTAAAAGTGAGTAAATCATCAATTACATTGCAAGAAGTCGCAATCAATAACAATACAGCTATGATTAAAGAAGTTTTTGTTTTCATAATTACATTTTGTGAATTTATTTTTGGGATGTACGCAAATTTCTGTAGTATGGATTTTAGAAATTTTAAGTTTACATGTTGAGAATGGCATTGTAAGCAAATTAAATGAATATTTTTCAAAATTCAATTTTTCAATTCAAAATATAAAAAGTATTTTTGCGCATGCAACACAACGTACTTATTTTAGATTTCGGATCGCAATACACACAGCTTATTGCGCGTAGAGTTCGCGAATTAAATATATTCTGCGAAATTTTCCCATATAATCATTTTCCGAGTGATTTATCATCTTATAAAGCAGTAATTCTTGGAGGAAGTCCATTTTCTGTTCGCGCAGACGATGCACCCCATCCAGATTTATCTCAAATAAGAGGCAAACTTCCTTTATTAGCAGTTTGTTATGGAGCTCAATATTTATCTCATTTTAGCGGTGGTGAAGTAGCTGCATCTAATACAAGAGAATATGGTAGAGCTAATTTATCATTTATCAAGGAAGATGAGATTTTCTTTGAAGGTGTTTCTCCAAACAGCCAAGTTTGGATGAGTCATAGTGATAGTATTAAAGCGCTACCTACTAATGGTGTAAAACTAGCCAGCACTCATGATGTTGAGTTTGCTGCTTACAAAATTGAAGGCGAAACTACTTATGCAATACAATACCATCCTGAGGTTTTTCACTCAACTGATGGTTCTAAAATGCTAGAGAATTTCTTAGTAAAAATAGCTGAGGTTCCACAAACCTTTACTCCAAATGCTTTTGTTGAAGAAATGGTCTCTGAATTGAAAGAAAAATTACAAGACGATAAAGTTGTTTTGGGTCTTTCTGGAGGAGTAGATTCAACAGTGGCAGCAGTTTTATTACATCAAGCTATTGGTAAAAATCTATATTGTATTTTTGTAAATAATGGTTTGTTACGTAAAAATGAGTTCCAAAATGTATTAGACCAATACAAAGGAATGGGATTGAATGTAAAAGGAGTGGATGCTGGAGATCGTTTCCTATCCGAATTAGCCGGTGTAAGTGACCCAGAAACCAAACGTAAAATTATAGGCCGCGTATTTGTAGAAGTTTTTGATGATGAGTCAAAAATCATCGAAGATGTAAAATGGTTGGCCCAAGGAACTATTTATCCAGATGTAATTGAGTCGGTATCTGTAAAAGGACCTTCTGCAACTATAAAATCACATCACAATGTAGGCGGTTTACCAGATTACATGAAATTGAAAATTGTTGAACCACTCAGAATGCTTTTTAAAGATGAAGTAAGAAGAGTTGGTGCTTCACTGGGTATAGATCCAGAATTATTAGGAAGACATCCTTTCCCTGGACCTGGATTGTCAATACGTATCTTAGGTGATATTACAGCAGAAAAAGTACAAATTTTACAAGATGTAGATGCTGTTTTTATTGATGGATTGAAATCTTGGGGATTATATGACAAAGTTTGGCAAGCAGGAGCAATTCTTTTACCTGTTAATAGCGTAGGGGTTATGGGTGATGAGCGCACGTATGAAAAAGTAATTGCATTGCGCGCCGTTGAATCTACTGATGGTATGACTGCTGACTGGGTTCATCTTCCGTATGAGTTTTTAATGAAAGTTTCAAATGACATTATAAATAAAGTTAAAGGGGTAAATAGAGTGGTATATGATATCAGTTCTAAACCACCAGCAACAATTGAATGGGAATAGCACCAGTTCAATTAAAATAGCGTGATAATAAGCGCATAAGAATTAACGGTATCAGATTTTGGAATAAAATTTGATACCGTTGTTTGTTAAGGATTTAAAATTAATAAAAAAAGATGAAATATTTTTTAGCAGTATGCATGACAGCATTGTTGTTCAATTTGAGTACGCTTGCACAAAGTAAAGCTACAACTCACAAGGTTGAAAAAGGGGAAACTATCAATAGTATTGCTCAAAAATACAAAGTGACACCGTATGATATTTACCAGTTAAATCCAGATGTTCAAAAAGGATTGCAATTGAATAGTATTTTGTTGATTCCAAGTCCAAGTGCAAAAAAAGCTATTGCTTTACCAGTAAAAAAAGAGGCAACTGCAACAAAACATGTCATGGCTCCAAAAGAGACTTTGTATGGAATTTTGAAAAAATATGATATTACAACAGAGGAATTGCAAAAAGTAAACCCATTACTGGATGTGCAAGCTTTAAAAATTGGACAAGTTCTTGTGATTCCATCTAAAACGGCTTTAAAAAGTAATGTTCCTACGCAAGAAAAAGTGGTTAAACATATTGTTCTAGCTAAAGAAACTAAATATTCTATTGCGAATAAATACGGTATTACTATAGAAGAATTAGAGAGAAAAAATCCTGAAATTGTATCCAATTTACCCATAGGTTACGAGCTAATTATTAAAGGAAATCCAGCCAAAATTGAAAAGTCAGTTATAGCAACTGAAGTTAAAAAAGAGTCTGTACAAATAGTTTCTAAACCGGTTTCTTCTAAAGTAAATTTTATAAGCTATGTTGTAAGACCAAAAGAAACGCTTTATAGTTTGTCAAAAATATCTGGTTTAACTCAGGAAGAACTACTAAAAGAAAATCCAGCATTGGCTAATGGAGTAGAAGTAGGAATGGAGATCAAAATTCCAGAATCAGCTACTATCACACCGGTAGAAGCTATAAAAAAGGAATTTGCTGTCCTAACTAAGAAAAATAACGAGAGAAAGAAATTAGCCTTATTGTTGCCATTTAATGTTTCAAAAATTGAAAACGACACTGTAAATTCTATTACCGCACGCTTAAAGAAAGATAAATTTCTAAACATGACTTTAGATTTTTATTCGGGTGCTTTAATGGCAATTGATTCGGCAAAAACATTAGGGTTAAATGTAGAAATAAAAATACTAGATTCGCAAGAAACAAAAAATAGTTCGGCAGTGGCAGCATTGCTAAAAAGCAATAATCTTGATGAATCTGACGCGATAATAGGACCATTTTATCAAGCAAACGTAGAGAAAATGGCAGAGCTTGTTTTGCAAAACCAAGTTCCAGTAATATCTCCTTTGTCAAAAGAAAATGATGTTAAATTTGCAAACATATTCCAGTCGGTTTCTAATCCGGATGTAGTTAAGAATTCTATGTTTGACTACATGCGTGCCAAAGGTGGGAATATGATTGCAGTTGTAGACAAGAAAAAAGGTTCAGTAATAAAGTTTATTTCAGACAATCACAAAGATGTGCGTTTTGTACCTCTTACCGCTACAGGAGGTGTATCTGCTGAGAGTATTAAAAGTTTATTAGTGAAAGACAAGATGAATTATGTAGTCATGGAAACCGAAAATACAGGCATGATCAAGGCTACACTTTCTGCATTAATGAGTGCTATGGCAACTTACAAAGTACAATTAGTTATTTTAGAACCTAATGAAACATTAGATACAGATGAAATTAATTTTTCAAGTTTAACAAAACTGAAACTGATGTATCCTGCTGTAAGCCGTGAAAATGAATCTCCAGAGGCTTTAATTTTTGAAAAAGAATACAAAAAGAAAAACAAAGTGTACCCAAGTGTTTTTGCAACAAGAGGATTTGATGTTACGTTTGATACGCTTTTGCGTTTATCACAAGGTAAAAAGTTTGAGGAAACAACCTTTGAAGTTGCAACAGAGCAAGTAGATAATAAGTTTGATTACTCAAAAAACACCACGGGAGGGTATAGTAATAACGGAATTTATATCTTGTATTATGATACAGATTTAACGATTAAAGAAGCAAAGTAATGACATCAAGAGTAACATATTTAGGGGATTTAAGAACATCGTCGATTCATTTACAATCGGGTACAGAAATTCTTTCGGATGCACCAGTAGACAATAACGGAAAAGGGGAAGCTTTTTCTCCTACAGATACCGTTGCGAATGCATTGGCTACTTGCATGATGACTATTATGGGTATTAAAGCAAGAGATTTAAATGTTGATTTAAAGGGTTCTATTGCAAATGTTACTAAAATCATGAATGCAGAACCAAGAAGGATAGGTAAAATTGAAATCGCATTTGATATTTTTGGAACTCAAAATGAGAAAGAAAAAACAATATTAGAAAGAGCTGCCTTAACGTGTCCTGTCTTTTTAAGTTTACATCCAGAAATAGAAAAAAGCATTTCGTTTAACTGGAAATAATACTTAGTAATCAATACTTATAAAGCAAGAGATTTATTTCTTGCTTTTTTCTTTTTATAAAATGGATCAAAATCAAAAACAACTTATAAAACTGGCTCATACTAAAATGCCTTTTGGTAAATATGAGGGCTGGTTTTTAATTGAAATACCTGAATATTATATTGTTTGGTATGCCAATAAAGGCTTTCCAAAAGGTGAGTTAGGGCAACAATTGCAATTGGTTTATGAATTAAAACTTAACGGTCTAGAGGATTTGATTCGGAATATTAAAAAAAAATATCCCAAACCATAGCATTTAAATTTTGCTTTTAAGTTATCAATATGGGTTTATTTCTTCCGTTTTTTAAACTATAAAATCTCAGAAGTATATGTTCAAATAGTCCAATTAAATTTGTACTTTTGCCACGTTTTTTTACACAACTACAACACAAAATACAACAAAATGAATCAAACAAAATATATTTTTGTTACTGGCGGTGTGACTTCTTCTCTAGGAAAAGGAATTATTGCAGCATCGTTAGCAAAATTGTTACAAGCAAGAGGATATCGTACAACAATTCAAAAATTTGATCCGTATATTAATGTTGATCCAGGGACATTAAACCCTTATGAGCATGGAGAATGTTATGTTACAGATGATGGAGCAGAAACAGATTTAGACTTAGGTCACTACGAACGTTTTTTGAATGTGCCAACATCTCAAGCTAATAATGTTACTACAGGTAGAATTTATTTGTCTGTAATTGAAAAAGAAAGAAGAGGAGAGTTTTTAGGTAAAACGGTACAAGTTGTGCCTCATATTACCAATGAAATTAAAGAAAGAATGCAGTTGCTAGGCAATTCTGGGGATTATGATATCGTAATCACAGAAATTGGTGGAACTGTAGGAGATATTGAATCTCTACCATATATTGAGTCTGTTAGACAATTAGTTTGGGAGCTTGGAGAGCACAACGGTATTGTAATTCATCTTACCTTGGTTCCTTTTTTGGCTGCAGCTGGAGAATTAAAGACAAAGCCTACGCAGCACTCTGTAAAAACATTGATGGAAAGCGGTATTAAAGCGGACATACTTGTTTGTAGAACTGAGCACGAATTGTCAGAAGAATTGCGCAATAAATTAGCTCTTTTTTGCAATGTAAAACGTGAAGCGGTAATACAATCTATAGATGCTTCAACTATATATGAGGTTCCAAATTTAATGCTTGAAGAAGGATTAGATGTTGTAGCTTTGAAAAAATTAGATTTACCAAAGAAAGCAGCACCGGATTTAAAAAACTGGAACATCTTTCTAAAAAGATTGAAAAACCCGAAGCATACTGTCAACATCGGTTTAGTTGGGAAATATGTAGAAATGCAAGATTGTTACAAGTCTATTTTGGAGGCTTTTATTCATGCAGGCGCAGCCAATGAAACAAAAGTGAATGTAATTTCAATTCACTCGGAACACTTAGATGCTAGCAATATCAAAGAAAAATGTGCAAATTTAGATGGGATTTTAGTAGCACCAGGTTTTGGAGAAAGAGGAATAGAAGGTAAGATAGCTGCTGTACAATTCGCTAGGGAAAATAAAGTTCCTTTTTTCGGAATCTGTTTAGGAATGCAAATGGCGATCATTGAACAGGCAAGAAATATTTTAGGGTATGCTGATGCCAATTCTACTGAAATGAATGAACACACAGCACATCCTGTTGTAAATTTGATGGAAGAACAAAAAACAGTTACTGATAAAGGTGGTACCATGCGATTAGGTGCTTGGAAATGTGACATCAAAAAGGATACACTTGCCTACAAAATTTATGGAAAAGAAACCATATTTGAACGTCATCGTCATCGTTATGAGTACAATAATGCTTATGTGAATCAGTTAGAAAATGCTGGATTGATTTCCTCGGGAGTAAATCCTGAAACAGGATTGGTAGAGATTGTAGAGATTAAGGATCATCCTTTCTTTATAGGTGTTCAATACCATCCAGAATACAAGAGTACCGTTGCAAATCCGCATCCTATTTTTGTTAATTTTGTAGCAGCTGCAGTTCAAGCAAAAAAGAAATAGTAAGGATGTAGTGAAACATTTACTCAAACTTGCTACTAATAGATTAAACACTTTTAAATATTAAAATGGAACAAAAAAAATTTGACCTCAATTCAATTATCGGTTTTGCCTTAATTTTTGTAATCTTGATTTTTATCATGTATCAAAATCAACCGGACCCAAAGGTGGTTGCAGCAGAAAAAGCACAAAAGGCATTGCAAATTAAAGAGGCAAAAGCAAAAGCTCTAGAAGTAAAAAAAGTTGAAATTGCTGCTCAAGCTGTTGCCGAAACTGGGGATACAACACAACTGGCACAATTAGAAAAATCTTTAGGAAGTTTTGCGTATTCTGCAACTTTGCCATCTGCAAAAGCAAGCGTAACTACAATTGAAAACGATATTGTAAAACTTACAATAGCTAATAAAGGAGGGTATATTGTTGAGGCTACTTTAAAAGAGTTTGAAAAATTTAAAAAAGGGTCAGGACAATTAGTCCAATTGATTAACGACAACAACGCTAGTTTGAATGTACAGTTGATCACTTTGGACAACCGCACTTTAAACACTAAAGATTTATATTTTGAACCATCATTAACAAAAATTGGTGCAGACCAAGTTTTGTCTATGAAATTAAAGGCTGGAGCCAATGAGTTTTTAGAGTATAAATATATCTTGAAACCAAATGATTACATGATTGGTTTTGATATTCGTTCTCAAGGTCTTCAAAAAGTGTTGAATACTTCAAAACCTTTAGATTTAGAGTGGAATTTAAAGGCAAATAGAAATGAAAAAAGTATTTCTTACGAAAATAAATATACTGAAATATATTTTGAGCACAAAGACGGTAAAATAGACTATGCTGGACTTGGAGCTTCTGAGAATGAGTTGCTTGAAAAACCTACATTTATAGCTTTCAAACAGCATTTTTTCTCAACTATATTAGTTTCTAAAACTCCATTTGAGAACGCTCAAGTAACATCAACTAACTTGATGAAAGATGAAAAAGTAGATACAACATTTACTAAATCATTTAAAGCAAATATTCCATTAGCGTTTACTAATGGTGAAATTGATCACAAATTAAGTTGGTACATGGGACCATCTGATTATAAAACATTGGCTAGTTATGATTTGAATTTAGAGAAAATTGTAACAATGGGTTGGGGAATCATCGGATGGATTAATCGTTTCATATTTGTACCATTATTTGATTTCTTAGGATCATATATTGCCTATGGTATTGCAATTATAGTTTTTACTATTTTGATAAAATTGGCTATGTCGCCTATAACTTTCAAATCTTTCTTATCTCAAGCAAAAATGAAGTTATTGCGACCTGAAATTGCTGAATTGGGAGAGAAGTTCAAGAAAGATCCAATGAAAAAGCAACAAGAAACAATGAAGCTTTACAACAAAGCGGGCGTGAATCCTATGGCTGGTTGTATACCGGCATTGATTCAAATGCCTTTTTTGATGGCTTCGTTTCAGTTTTTCCCATCCGCATTTGAGTTAAGACATAAAAGTTTTCTTTGGGCAGATGACCTTTCATCTTTTGATGAAATTGTAAAATTGCCTTTTTACATTCCTTTTTATGGAAATCATATTAGTTTGTTTCCTATTCTTGCAGCGATAGCTATTTTCTTTTATATGAAAATGACATCTGGAGACCAGCAAATGGCAGCGCCACAACAAGAAGGTATGCCAGACATGGCGAAGATGATGAAGATCATGATTTACGTTTCGCCAATAATGATGTTGTTTTTCTTTAATAGTTATGGAGCTGGATTGAGTTTGTACAACTTTATATCAAACTTGGTTACTATATTAATCATGTTGGTAATTAAAAAGTATTTCATTGACAGTGATAAAATTCATGCACAAATTCAAGAAAACAAACTGAAAGAACCCAAAAAACAAGGTAAGTTTCAACGAAAGTTACAAGAAGTAATGGAACAAGCTGAAGCTCAAAAAGCATTGGACAAAAAGAATAAATAAATTAAATCTTTTAAAAACTCTCGAATTTTCGAGAGTTTTTTATTTTACTAAATAATTTAACCACCTTAATTTCGTTATAATCTAAAAATTTAAGATGAAGATAATTTTAAAGAAAACACTTTTTGTTTTGATCTTTTTGAATTCGTATTTTTTCTATGCCCAAACCGATTTTAACAAATACGATGACAAAGGCAAAAAACACGGGTTATGGAAGGGAGTTTATGAAGAATCCAAAAGACCTCGTTATGAAGGAACATTTGATCATGGCAAGGAAACTGGTATTTTTAAATTTTATGATGATACAAAGGCCATGTCTGTTATAGCAACTCGTGAATTTAATTTAAAAAACAGTGCTGCTTACACAATATTTTTTGATCAAAAAAGCAATAAAGTCAGTGAAGGAAATGTGATAAACAAACTTTTTGAGGGACAATGGAAATATTATCACCAAGCCTCAAAAACCATTATGACTGTTGAGAATTATGTAAAGGGTAAATTAGAAGGTGTTCGTTATGTTTACTATCCTAACGGTGCTATTGCAGAAGAAATTAGTTATAAAAATAATTTAAAAAACGGTCTTTATAAAAAAATTGCCGAAAACGGAGTTGTTCTTGAAGAAACATTTTATAAAGACAACATTTATAACGGTTCAGCAATTTTTAGGGAAGCAAGCGGATCAATTGCTTCTCAAGGTCAGTTTGTAAATGGAAAAAAAATGGGTATTTGGCAATTTTATGAAAAAGGAAAACTTGTCAAAGAAACAAATATGAGCCTGCAAGAAAAAAGTAAAAACACCAAAAACAATTAAAATATTCTTGGGAATTTCTAAAGTAAATCTTTTGTAACTTTACACCCTTAAATACTATAATTTTTTTTAGATGAAGCGTGTTGTTGTAGGACTTTCAGGTGGTGTAGATTCAAGCGTTGCAGCTTATTTGTTGCAACAAGAAGGATATGAAGTTATAGGATTGTTTATGAAAAATTGGCACGATGATTCAGTGACTATTTCTAATGAATGTCCTTGGTTAGAAGATAGTAACGATGCTCTTCTTGTTGCTGAAAAATTAGGTATTCCTTTTCAAACAGTTGATTTAAGTGAACAATATCAAGAGAAAATTGTGGATTACATGTTCAATGAATATGAAAAAGGTAGAACTCCAAATCCAGATGTTCTTTGTAATAGAGAGATAAAGTTTGATGTTTTTATGAAAATTGCTTTGAGTTTGGGAGCTGATTTTGTAGCTACGGGACACTACTGTCAAAAAAGTGAAACTGAAATTGAGGGTAAAACAGTATATCAACTAGTTGCTGGTGCTGATGTTAATAAGGATCAGTCTTATTTTTTATGTCAATTATCTCAAGAACAATTATCAAAATCATTGTTTCCGATAGGTGCATTGACCAAACCTCAAGTTCGTGAAATAGCAGCTCAAATGGAACTTGTAACAGCCGAAAAGAAAGATTCTCAAGGTCTTTGTTTCATTGGTAAAGTGAGGCTTCCTGAATTTTTACAGCAAAAACTTCAGCCTAAAGAAGGAGCCATTATTCAAATTGATAAAGAGCATCCTATATATCAGCAAGAAAACAAATCAGGATTAACGGTAGAAGATTCACTCCGTATTGAAGCTACAAAAATTGCTTATACGCCAGAGATGGGGAAATTAATGGGTAATCATAAAGGAGCTCATTATTTTACTATCGGTCAGCGTAAAGGTTTAAATGTAGGCGGAACAAAAGATCCTTTGTTTATTATTGCAACGGATGTAATTACAAATACAGTTTATACAGGTCTTACAAGTCAGCATCCAGGTTTATTTAAAAAGGCATTACGAATTTTAAAAGACGAGGTGCACTGGGTACGAGAAGATTTGGCATTAACCAATGGTGAATCTTTAGAAGTAATGGCACGTATACGATACCGTCAGCCATTGCAAAAAGCAACATTACATCAATTTGAAAATGAAATGTTTATTTCTTTTGAAGAACCACAATCAGCAATTACCGAAGGGCAATTTGCAGCTTGGTACTTAGGAGAAGAATTAGTAGGCTCTGGTGTGATTTCATAATTTTTTAGAATTTCTTTGAACACATAATAGATCAATTTTAAATTTTTATACATTTAATAATACAGGGCAATATGAAAAAAAAATACTTCATCTTATTATTTATATGTACATCTTTACTTCATGCGCAACAAGATGCTTGGGTGTATTTAAAAGACAAACCTAGTGCGTCAACATTTTTTAATGCACCATTAAAAATGCTTTCGCAAAGGGCATTAGACCGACGAAGTACTCAGAAAATTGACTTAGATGCAAAAGATGTTCCAATAGAAAGTACCTATCTTAACCAAATAAAAAGCAAGAGCGGAGTTTCTGTTATGGCTACTTCAAAATGGCTTAACGCAATACATGTTAGGGGAACACAAACAGATCTAAATACATTGAAAGCATTACCATTTATTGAAAAACTTGATTTTGCAAATAAAGCGTTGAACAAATCAGCCAAAAGTATTGCGGTTAAAAAGGAAAAAAATGTTTCAAAAACAGCAAAGACGAAGATAGAGTATGCTTACGGCACATCATCTAATCAAATTCAAATGCTAAACGGGCATTTATTACATCAACAAAACTATACTGGTTCAGGTAAGATTATTGCAGTTATGGATAGTGGTTTTCCAGGTGTTAATTCAGCCCAACCATTTAAGCGATTAATAGACAACAATCAAATTTTAGGAGGTTA
This sequence comes from Flavobacterium sp. SOK18b, assembly GCF_014156605.1. Taxonomy (NCBI): domain Bacteria; kingdom Pseudomonadati; phylum Bacteroidota; class Flavobacteriia; order Flavobacteriales; family Flavobacteriaceae; genus Flavobacterium; species Flavobacterium sp. SOK18b. The sequence goes on along the minus strand of NZ_QKNZ01000091.1, from coordinate 5,451 downwards.
TAACTATGTTCTAAGAAATCCAGATTTTTATACGGGGACTTCTCATGGAACATCGGTACTCTCTACAATAGGAGGCTTTAAGGAAAATCAACTTGTTGGTACAGCACCAGATGCTTCTTATTATTTGTTTATCACTGAAAATGATACATCTGAAAACCCAGTAGAAGAATCACTTTGGGTTGAAGCTGCCGAAAAAGCGGACAGTTTAGGTGTAGATATCATCAATACTTCTTTGGGTTATTTTGATTTTGACAATACATCTTACAATCATACGTATAGTGAAATGGATGGTAAAACAGCATTTATGTCCCGTGGAGCTGAGATTGCTTTTTCAAGAGGAATGATTGTAGTTAGCTCTGCAGGTAATTCTGGTGCGTCTTCCAATCCATATATAGCAGTTCCTGCAGATGCAGTTTCTGTTTTAGCTATTGGAGCCGTAAATGCAAACGAAATTAGAACTTCGTTCAGTTCAATAGGTCCTTCTTTTGATAATAGAATAAAACCAGACGTTATGGCTCAAGGTCAGTCAGCCATTATTTCAGATCCTTTGGGAAATATAGTAACAGCTAATGGAACTTCTTTTTCAAGTCCAATATTGACAGGTTTAGTAGCTTGTTTGTGGCAGGCCTTACCTAATAAAACAAATAAAGAAATTAGAGAAATAATAATCAAGTCGTCAGATAGATTTGCGGCTCCAAACAATCTATACGGATATGGAGTTCCAGATTTTAATGCTGCTTTCTCAGATCAGTTAGATTTAAATGAAATAGCAGTTAATGAAGTAGTTATTTATCCTAATCCCACTGCCGATCTACTATCTTTAATTTTGCCAAAAAATAGTACATCTGGAATAATACAATTTTTTAATACTGCAGGACAAAAAGTTTTTGAAAAAAAAATGGAGAATAACGACTCATCAATTTCAATTAAAGAACTCCAAACCGGATTGTATTCATACAAGTTCCAATCTCAGGATTTCATTAAAACTGGAAAAATTTACAAACAATAGTTATAGTTAGACTAATGAATAAAATTACGACACTTTTTAATATTAAGTATCCAATAATTCAAGGTGGAATGATATGGAATAGCGGTTACAAACTTGCAAGTGCGGTAAGTAATGCCGGTGGATTAGGGTTAATTGGAGCAGGATCTATGTATCCAGAGGTATTACGGGAACACATTCAAAAATGTAAAAAAGCAACATCAAACCCATTTGGAGTTAATGTGCCTCTTTTGTATCCCAACATTGAGGAAATAATGAAAATTATTGTAGAGGAAGAGGTGAAAATTGTATTTACATCAGCTGGAAATCCAAAAACGTGGACTTCTTATCTAAAGCAAAATGGAATAACGGTTGTTCATGTAGTAAGCAGTTCTGTTTTTGCATTAAAATCACAAGAAGCAGGGGTAGATGCTGTAGTTGCTGAAGGTTTTGAAGCAGGAGGTCATAATGGAAGGGAAGAAACCACGACACTCACATTAATACCAATGGTAAAGGAAAAAATTCAAATACCATTAATTGCTGCAGGAGGGATTGCAACTGGCCGAGGAATGCTTGCCGCAATGACATTGGGTGCTGATGGGGTTCAAATGGGGAGTAGGTTTGTGGCTTCTGTAGAGTCTTCGGCACATATTGATTTTAAAAATACAGTCGTAGAAGTTAAAGAAGGGGATACCCAACTTACATTCAAAGAGCTTGCGCCTGTTCGATTAATCAAAAATAAATTTTATCAAGACGTTCAGGATTTATACGCAACTTGTCCTACTAATGAGGAATTGATACAATTACTTGGAAGAGCAAGAGCTAAACGTGGTATGTTTGAGGGTGACCTAGTTGATGGTGAATTGGAGATAGGTCAAATAGCGGGTGTAATTCATAATGTAGCACCTGTAAGTGTAATTATGAATGATATTTTAGAACAGTTTGAGGAGGCCAAAAATGAAATTTCAAAAATTAATTTTTAAGAGATGAGAGTGAGCATTAAATTTTTAATTATACTGTTTTTTATAATAACGGGACCAGTTTTATACAGCCAAAATTATAAATTCAAAACTTCGTCCTTAAGTGTTTCTACAAAAAATGAAAAAGATAAATGGGGGGAGTGGTCCGTGCCAAAAAATGTGAATCTAATTGTTACATTAGATACTAAGAAAAATAGAATAGTTGTTTATTCTCAAATTATCCAATTATTTGAAATCGTCGAGTATTATGATACTGATGAAAATGATATTGATAAAGTTGATACGTTTTATTGTAAAGACAATCAAGGAGAAGAGTGTACTTTGTCTATAATCACTAGAAAAAAACAAGAAAACAGAAAACAACTTTACATTAATTATGAGGATAGGATAATTGTCTATAATCTTATTTAATCCAAAAAGGTTGGTTTTATATGTCTTTAATATAAGAGTCGTATTCAAGATAAAATAACTCTAACGCATTCATTTTTTCATAATAAAAATCAAATATTTCATCCCAGTAGCTTCTATTACTCACACTCACGTGTAGTTTTTCAACCCAAATGCGACTAATAGTTTTCCCACTCTCTAAAGTATAGTCTTGCTCATATACTAGGGATGATATGTACTCTTCTTTTAATATGTTTTTTAAGGAAACAAGTTTTTCAAAATAGGCAATTCTTTTTTCGGTACTTCTATGTTCAATATCAATAAGTACTTGAGCTTTTTTATTGTCTACAAAAAACTTAAATGAAAAGTCTTTAATTTTTGTGTCATAGAGCAACCATTTTCTAGGGTATTTTTCAGCAAATGCTATCCAAAATTCTCGTTTTAATCTCTGGTTTTCCTCTTTGCTATACATGTGTAAGTATTTTGTTTGTGGTAAAATTTGCTATACTCTATTATCTAAACTACATTTAGATTTTATTTCAATTTGCAAAAATAGACATTGATTATGGATTTTCAAGAATTTTTAGAGATTGTTCCAGAAATAATAAATTCCCATTTACCAGCTTTTGACGCACACATAAAAATGGCTCCTCTTGAAAGAATAGAAAGCCTTAAAAAGGTAGATATTTCAAATGAAATTCATAGGTTAGCTTCGGTTTTAATGCTTTTGTATCCCAAAAATGGAAAAGTCCACTTAGTTCTTATTGTTAGGAATTCGTATGATGGCGTACATTCAGCTCAAGTTGCATTTCCTGGTGGAAAACATGAAAAAGACGATTTGGATTTTTCATACACCGCATTGCGCGAAACACATGAGGAGATTGGAATTGACCCAAGTAAAATTAAAATCATTAAACCTTTTACAGAATTGTATATTCCACCAAGCAATTTTATGGTATATCCGTTTTTAGGAATTAGTAAAGAACCTCTCGATTTTATTCCTGATCCACTAGAGGTTGCTCAAATAATCGAAATACCCTTGATGCTACTTCTAAACAATGAAATTCTCGTTAACAAAAAGCAAATTACCTCTTATTCAAATGAGATTTTTGTTCCTGGTTTTAATATTAATGAACATATTGTTTGGGGAGCAACAGCAATGATATTAAGTGAACTGAAAGAGGTTTTGATTCAGGTATTACAACCTAATAGTTAATCATAGTTTTATCATTTTTCACATATTTTCGCAATTATTTTTTTTCGTAAGTTTGCATTTATTATAAAATTCAAAAAAATATGGGATTATTCAAAAGAAATCCTTTCGGACATATACTCTTTATCAAAAAATGGTTGATCAGAATTTTTGGAGCTTTTACGCACCGCAGGTATAGAGGCTTTAATGAACTTCAAATCGAAGGATCGGAGATCATCCGAAACCTACCAGATAATAATGTACTGTTTATATCAAATCATCAAACTTATTTTGCTGATGTGGTGGCTATGTTTCATGTATTCAATGCAAGCCTAAGTGGTAGAGAAGATAATATTAAGGACGTAACCTATTTATGGCAACCTAAAATGAACATTTATTATGTTGCTGCTAAGGAAACCATGCGTGCAGGACTTTTACCAAGAATTATGGCTTACGCTGGAGCAATTTCTGTAGAACGTACCTGGCGCCAAAAAGGTGTTGATGTCACAGAAAAAAAAGATATCAATCCAGATGATACCGAGAATATTAAAATTGCTCTCAAAGATGGTTGGGTAATAACATTTCCTCAAGGTACTACAAAATCATTCAAACCAGTACGTAAAGGCACTGCTCACATTATAAAACAACACAAGCCTATAGTGGTACCTATAGTTATTGATGGTTTCCGCCGTTCCTTTGATAAAAAAGGGTTGCGCATGAAAAAGAAAGGCATTCTTCAGTCGTTTATAATCAAAGAGCCACTTGATATTGATTATGCAAATGACACCATCGATGAAATTGTAGAAAAAGTAGAATATGCAATTGAGCAACATGCATCGTTCTTAAAAGTAATACCTGCTGAGATCATTCAAGAAGAAGAGGAACTAAACAAAACCCGTAGGTGGGAATATTAAATTTTTTTAGCTGGGCGTTTCCTTATATAAAACAACAAGAGTAGCAGTTGATCCTGCTACTCTTATTGTTTTATATAAGGTCGGGCTCTACGCTACAAGTCCTCGTTCCTTCCTTTGGGTCGTCACTGTGGGCTTTTCGCTGCTATCCCTAACGCGGTTTGAGAATGTATAAGTCCTTTTTGTTGGAGAAGATAAGCACTACCTATATATAAAAGTTTGTGATGTTGTTATTGTGGTAAAGGTGCTACCTATATATAATAGATAAGGATTCTATTATTGAGTGGATATAAACCGTTAAACCTTATATATAGAATGGTGTCAAATGCCCATCAATGCTATGATTTCACAGTAAAACTATCTTAATTCAAATTAGCTGAAAAAAAGTTTATGCTTTAAGAGTCGTTTAATCAGTGCTTTAGTTTAAAAGTTAAGAAAAGATTAAAAAAAGGTTCAAAAAAAGCTTGTAAAAGCGAATAAAGGTTGTAGTTTTGCACCCGCAATGACGCAGATGTTCTTTAAAATACTGGCAAGAAAAACAAAGTGAATAGAGATTTAATCTTTAAAAAAAACTTTAAAAAAAGCTTGTGAGATTTAAAAACGAAAGTTATCTTTGCACCCCGCAAAACAACGGAAGTTCCTTGAGAGATTGATAAGAGAAAGAGAAGCAAACGAGATAAAAATTATCTCAAAAAAAACTTCAAATTTTCTTGCCAGTTAAAAAAAGAATAACTAATTTTGCGCCCGCTTTGAGAAACAAACGAAAGGCGAAAAAATAGTAAGAACACGTTCCTAGACATATTGAATTGACAGCCGTTTTGTTCGCAAGAACAGAACATAAAGAATAAGAGTAATAGAATCGGAAGATTTGAAAAAACCACTAGAATTTAGTCGAATAACAATAGCTTGATTTATCAAGCAAACAATATACGATGAAGAGTTTGATCCTGGCTCAGGATGAACGCTAGCGGCAGGCTTAACACATGCAAGTCGAGG
>NZ_QKNZ01000090.1:0-13409 GCF_014156605.1 Flavobacterium sp. SOK18b | reverse complement strand
ATGTAACCATCTCTCAAGCCAACATGTGCTGCTCATTCAGCTGTTTCTAGCTTTTTCATAACTAGAACTGGAAGTGGAAGAATTACTTTTTTAGAAATCAAATAGCGATTTTAAATCATTTTATACTTATGTTTATTCTTATACTCAAAAAGCAACTTTTCCCAGAAAAAATTTAATTTTTAATTTCAATCAAATATATTTACTCTGTAATTAACCATAACGTATTCGTTTAAATGTTTTTACACAACTTATGTTTGTGGTAATATTATGAAAGATACGGCTTAGGGAATGGATAAAACTATATGAAATTAACTTAAAAAATAGACCATGAAAAAATTAAAAATTGAAATCAAATGGGCAATTTTATTCTCAATTATGACATTACTTTGGATGGTATTAGAAAAGTTGAGCGGACTCCATAGTACCTATATTGACTACCATTTTTATCTTACAAACCTGTTTGCAATTCCAGCTATAGTATTTATGGTTCTGGCGTTACAAGAAAAAAAGAAGGTTTATTATAGTGGCCATATGAGTTATAAACAAGGACTTATTTCGGGTATAATTTTGTCTGTTATCATTGCATTATTAAGTCCGTTGGCTCAATGGATCATTTCATATGTAATTTCGCCAGAATATTTTCCAAATGTGATTAAACGTTCTGTTGAAATTGGCTACTTCAAATCGATTGCTGAAGCAGAAGCAAACTTTAACTATTCAAATTATGCTAAACAAGGTGCAATAGGTGCTTTGATGATGGGAATCGTAACGACTGCCATTGCTATGATTTTTATAAGATCAAAAAAGTTGAAATAACTTAAAAGCGTTAAAAGCAGTTTTTTAGACAGACTGAAAGGAATAGCTATTTTTAAAACCGAAAATTTTTCTAATAAAATGAATTATTCTGAAGTTGCAAATGAAATAATCAAATTAAAAAATAAGGATTTAGAATTAAGACAAAAATTGATTGAGCAAAAAAAGCTCTCTCATAGTTATGATCTTGCAATGGAAAATCTTCACATTAGCAATGCAAAAAAACTCAATGCGATTATTGATGAAGTGGGTTTTCCTAATGTTGAAAAAGTTGGAATTGAAGCAAGTGAATCTGCTTGGCTAATCATACAACATGCTATTAGCGAACCTGAATTCATGAAAAAATGTTTGAAAATTTTAGAGAACGGGATAGTTGAAAATAAAAATTACGAAGGAAATTTGGCTCGTTTATCAGATAGAATAGCGGTATTCGAGGGAAAACCTCAATTATTTGGGACTCAATTTGATTGGGACAAAAATGGTGTCTTAAGTCCAAATATGTGCGATGATTTATCGATGGTAAACATTCGAAGATTAAAAATTGGTTTAAATACTATAGAAGAACAAACACAAAAAATAAGACTACAAGCAAAAAATGAAAATCAAACAGTTCCAAAAAACCTTTTTGAAAGAGAAATAGAAATTAATCTTTGGAAAAAAAAAGTTGGATGGATTAAATAAAATAGCATTAATAAGCTTTTTTTAAGACCTCAATTTACGCTAGCATAAAAATGGATAATTTTAGCAATGTATAGGATATTGTAGCCAATAAAGACTGTTGCCTTAAAAGGTGAATATCATTTTTGAGTTTGGCAATCACATCACTACAGCCAAATATATTTTACAAAGTCAACAAATTATTGACAACACTATTCTATTAAGATTAAAACATTTTATACATTTGAGAAAAACAAAATTTCAAAAGCATCGATCCAAACTTTGCGGTAAATTATAATCAAACAGATACGATGGAATACGATTATGTTATTGTAGGTAGTGGTTTTGGTGGTTCTGTGAGTGCCTTGCGGCTATCAAAAAAAGGGTATAAAGTAGTCGTAATCGAAAAAGGAAAATGGTATCAAGCAGCAGATTTTCCCAAAACCAACTGGAATTTTAAAAAATGGCTTTGGTTGCCAAGTCTCCGTTTTTTTGGTATCATGAAGCTTACCATTTTTAAACATGTCGCTGTTCTTTCGGGAACTGGTGTTGGTGGAGGTTCTTTGGTCTACGCCAATACGCTACCCATTCCAAAGTCTACCTTTTTTAAAACTGGAAGCTGGAGTACCTTGAACGATTGGGAAAAAGAACTCGCGCCTTTTTATCAAGAAGCACTAAAAATGCTTGGCGCCGCTAAAAATCCTAAATTATTTGATGGTGATCTTGGATTACAAAAAGTAGCCCAGAAATTGGGTATGGAAGATAAATTTGATGCCACAAATGTTGCCGTTTATTTTGGAGAAGAAAACGTTACTAAAAAAGACCCCTATTTTGATGGAAAAGGACCTGAAAGAACAGGTTGCAATTTTTGCGGTGCTTGCATGACAGGCTGCAGAAACAATTCTAAAAACACCCTTGACAAGAATTATTTGTACCTCGCACAACATTATGGAGCGGTTATTATGGCGGAGCAGGAAGTCTATGATGTTAAACCAATCAATACTTCAGATGGCACCCATGGCTACGAAGTTTCTATAAAAACAAGTACACAATTTTTTACCAAAAAAAGTACCATTAAAAGTAAAGGAGTCATTTTTTCTGGTGGTGTGCTAGGAACTATTAAATTACTACTGCAACTCAAGACAAAATCTTTACCCAATATTTCAGATCGATTGGGGGAAGACATTAGAACTAATAATGAAACTCTTGTTAGTGTTTCCACGCTTGATAAAGAAAAAAACTTTTCAAAAGGAGTTGCCATCGGAAGTATTTTAGATACAGATGAGAACAGTCACCTAGAAATTTGCCGCTATTCTGAAGGTTCAAATGCGTGGAAATTAATTCACTTTCCCTATGTAACAGGCAGTAACGCTTTTGTGCGCATTGCAAAAGTTCTTGCTGCTTTAGTAAAGTCGCCAGCAAATTATTTTACAATATATTTTAGAAACAGTTGGGCAAAAAAAACGGTGGTACTGCTTTTTATGCAAACATTAGAGAGTACACTAAAACTCAAAATCAACTTTTTTGGATTCATGAATTCAACCGTTAGTAAAGGTAAAAAGCCATCTCCTTTTATTCCAGAGTCTGTTCAATTGATCAAAGAATACAGTGAGGCTGTAAATGGTGTCAGTACTTCTTTTGCGGTAGAAACTATCGCTGGAATTCCTTCTACAGCTCACATATTAGGTGGTGCAGTGATGGGATCAAATGCTAGTGAAGGTGTAATTGATAAAAACAATAAAGTTTTTGGATACGAAAATCTCTATATCATAGATGGTTCAATGATTTCAGCAAATCCTGGGGTAAATCCATCTTTGTCTATCACAGCAATTGCAGAACATGCGATGGACAAAATTCCTTTCAAAAAATCGGAAGAAATTATCATCAAACAATCAGTGGAAGTCGATGCAATACTTAATTAAGTTTATAAAAATTATTGGATGCTTTTTAGCCATCCTTATTATTGCCATACTGCTATTTTTTGGTCATCGTGATATTCCATTTATAGACTTGAAAACAAAGTATACGAATGAGGCTTCCTCCTTTTTTTCAATTGATGGAATGAATGTTCATTATCGTGATGAAGGCAATCAACAGGATACCATCCCTATTGTACTTATTCACGGCACGGCATCCAGTTTGCATACCTTTGATGCGTGGGCGAACCGTTTAAAAATAACCAATCGCGTGATCCGAATGGATTTGCCTGCCTATGGCTTAACCGGACCATTTCCTGATCGCAATTATTCGATTCAACATTACACTGAATTTATCAAAACCTTTTTGGATTCTTTACAAGTTAAGCGATGCATTTTAGCTGGTAATTCTCTAGGAGGAGAAATCGCTTGGAATTTTGCAGTAGCTCAACCTAAAATGGTTGAAAAATTGATTTTAATAGATGCAGCAGGATATCGGCAAATTTCTAAAAGTGTACCAGTTGCTTTTAAAATTGGCCAAACTCCCATTCTAAATAAAATGCTCACGTATATTACGCCGCGTTTTATAGTAAAAGCAAGTGTCGAAAATATTTATTTTGACAAATCGAAAGTGACGCCAGATTTAGTTGATCGTTACTATGAACTAACTTTGAGAGAAGGTAATCGTCAGGCATTTGTAGACCGTTTTACGATAGAAAAAGACACTTCAGCTTACAAGAACATCAAAACAATCAAGCAGCCTACACTGATACTATGGGGATCTGAAGATTTATTAATTCCATTAGAAAATGCAACGAAGTTTCATAAAGATTTGCCTCATAATTCCTTAGCTATTATACAAAATACCGGTCATACTCCAATGGAAGAAAGCCCCATTGAAAGTCTAAAACCAGTACTTCAGTTCTTGAAAAAAGATCTCAGTAGCAATAAAAAATTTTAAAAAGGACTAAAAGTTTAGCATGTAATTAACGATAAACAATTGTAGAATAAGAATATCTATTTGCAAAAGCTAATCCTATTTATCAGAAGTCAGCACATTACTAACTTCCTCCTTTAGTATTTACAAAAAGTCAATTTAATTGCAGTGTAAATCAACTATATCGATGCCGATAATTCACAAAAAAGGAAGTTTTACAGCAATTAAAATTGCTCATTAGCCCCCTCTTTGTGAGCAAAATAATAGTAATTAATTAAAGGATAAATATTAAATTTTCTGAATAAACGCAATTGCAGTTCCCTTGAAAAGAAACAAATTTATTGTAATAGTGAAATGGTTTTTTTTACCTTTGGTATCTAAAAAAACAGTCCTATATGATTACCAAAGCTACACTTGAAGACCTTACAGCATTGAATCAATTGATTAATTCAGCCTATCGCGGAGAAACCTCCAAGAAAGGTTGGACTACCGAAGCTAACATTCTGGAAGGATTGCGTACCACAGAGACTGAATTAAAAGAAACCGTTTTAAATACAAAAAATACACTACTAAAATTTAGTTGTAACGATGAAATTGTCGGCTGCGTTTTGCTAGTTGACAAAACCGATCACTTGTACTTAGGCATGTTGACCGTTGCACCACATTTACAAAATGGAGGCGTTGGAAAAAAATTATTGCAGCAAGCTGAAATTCATGCTTTGGAACTAGGTTTACCAAAAATTGCCATGACCGTAATTACCGTTCGTGAAGAATTAATTGCTTGGTACCTTCGTAATGGTTATAAAGACACTGGCGCGAGAGAACCGTTTCCGTCAAGTGATGTACATATTCCTATTGCTAATGAACCTTTAGAATTTATGGTACTTAGCAAAACTATAAACAAACCTGAAACACTTTAAAGTGTAAATACCCTTTTGAATAAAATAATTTGAAAGGGTATTTTTGGATACCAAGATGTTACAGCACTAAGTCTTCAAAAAGGCGCTGAGTTGTTTGGTCTAAATTGTCACCTAATCCTGGATGTGGTCTAGAAGTTTGAATGACTGAACTACGAAGTGCCGTTAACCATCGAAATCGCGAAGGGAGATCAAATTGCCCAATTGGCCCAGCATCTTTTTCACCATGAGCTACTTTTGCAAAAGCTTGAATGTTTAATTTCAATTGTTCTATGTCTAAGTCATTCGAAAAAAGATGGAGTTTACCCTCATTAATTTCGAATAAAACTTTTATAAATTTTGCTCTTTTACAAAAAAGAATAACCCCAATATTAAGGAATTCTTCGCGTTCTACCCTTGGCACAACACGGATCACGGCATACTCATATAAGTGTTGCTCTTGCATTTTGTGCTTCTGTTATAAAAATTTCGGAATGATCTAAACGAGTACTTAAAAATTGAAAATAAACTTCCCTAATGGCTTCGGGTTGTTCCTGGTTTTCTTCCCATTGAAGCCAAGCATCAGGTATAAGATTGACAATGTTTCTAATAACTTCTGTTGAAAGAATAGATTTGAATTCAAGATTTGTTTCTTGTAACAAAGAAGCCTGAGGCAACAAAACATGATCTTTTATCAAGGCAAAAGGACTTTTTGCATGTTTCTCCCAATTGCTCCAAGAATGATGAAAATAAAAACTTGCTCCATGATCAATTAACCATAACTCTTTATGCCAAATCAGCATATTGGTATTCCTAAATGTTCTATCCACATTAGTAATAAAAGCATCTAACCAAACAATTTGCGAAGCTAGTTTGGCATCAACTACAGTTACAACAGGATCAAAATTAATAGCACCAGATAAATAATGCAAGGCTAAATTAAGTCCTTGACTGCCTTGTAATAAATCTTGAATTTCTTCATCAGCTTCACTACGCCCAAAAGCTTCGTCTAGATTTGCAAATACTAATTCGGGCATTTTTAAGTTCAAAACTCTAGCAATCTCACCCCCTATCAATTCTGCAATTAAGGCTTTTACGCCATGGCCTGCTCCTTTAAACTTTAAAACATATTTAAAATCATCATCTGCTTCAGCAAGAGCTGGTAAAGAACCGCCTTCCCGCAGCGGAGTTATGTATCGCGTAACATTTACGGTTCTAAGATGGGGTTGTTTTTCCATAATTGAATTGGATAAAGCAGTTTTGCTGTGGTACAAACTTACAAATTAAGAAATGATTATACTATCTTAATTTATTTTCTGTTCCGCTTCTAAACTCAGAAAAGCTTTTCCAATATTGGCAATAATATCTGAAGCAATAAACGATTGATAACCAGTTTCTGGTAATGCAATATCAGCTGTTAAACCATGAAGATAAACACCTATCAAGGCTGCATGAAGAGGATCATACAACTGCGCTAATAAACTAGTAATCATCCCCGTCAAAACATCGCCAGTTCCAGCAGTTGCAAGCGCAGCATTTCCGCTGGTATTTTCATAGACGGTTTCTCCATCAATGATTCGGGTGGGTGCGCCTTTCATCACAATGATAACATTGTATTTTTTAGAGAAGTAAATTGCTTTACTCCTTTTCTCTTCTTCGGAATCCCATTTTCCTACTAATCGTTCCAATTCTTTGGGATGTGGCGTTAAGATTGTTTTGGGTGGTACCAAAGAAAACCATTCTTTATTTTTGGATAAAATATTCAATGCATCAGCATCGATTACTAATGGCGTTTTATTCGTTTTTAAAAACTGACAAAATGCCTTTTGTGTTTCAATTTCCTGACCTAAACCTGGACCAATTCCGATAGCTTGCGGTACAATTTTGAAAGTAATATCAGAAATTATTTCGTCCTGAAAATCAGTAAGAACCATGACTTCGGGAATCGCTGTTTGAAGAATAGAGTACCCACATTTTGGAATAAAAACAGTTACCAATCCGCAACCAGTTTTCAAACAAGCCTTTGAAGCTAAACTTATAGAACCAATTTTCCCATAACTTCCACCAATAATCAGTGCATGTCCCTGAATTCCTTTATGTGTAAACTGATCAGTTCCTTTATAAATTTTTAGTATTTCAAAATGATTAATCGGTATCAATTTTTGCATTGTTTTTTTTAAAATTACAATAATTAATTGAAAACAAGAAATCTACACAAACAATAAAATGCATAATTAAATATTTTAAAAAAAAGTCGAACGTAAGTAAAAAACAAAAGAGAGCATTTGATTCCATTAATTTAAAAATAACGTTTAGGGTTTTCTTTAAGTTAAAAGTAAACGGGATTTGTTAGCATACTATATCTATGAAATCCATTTTATTAAGAAAAATATTTAGCAATACAGCAAATAGCTCCTTAAAATATTTTTTTTAGCAAACTAAAAAATACCGAAAACGTTTGAAACTTTGCTCCTACAGCCTTTGTAAGCCAAAATAAAATCAATAAATTAGCGACTTTAAATTTTATATCAAAAACACCATGAAAAATACTGCGCTAACGCACATACACGAGAGTTTGGGAGCAAAAATGCTTCCGTTTGCTGGATACAATATGCCAATTTCATACGAAGGCGTTAACGCAGAACATGAAACGGTTCGTAATACAGTAGGCGTTTTTGATGTTTCTCACATGGGAGAATTCTTGCTTACGGGACCAAATGCATTGGCTTTGATACAAAAAGTAACTTCAAATGATGCATCGACTTTAACGATTGGCAAAGCGCAATATTCTTGTTTACCAAATAATGATGGTGGAATAGTTGATGATTTACTGGTTTATAAAATGAAGGAAGAGCAATATTTACTGGTAGTTAACGCCTCAAATATTGAAAAAGATTGGAACTGGATTTCAGCTCAAAATGATTTGGGTGTAGATATGAAAAACATTTCGGATGATTATTCTTTACTTGCCATTCAAGGACCAAAAGCGGTTGAAGCAATGCAATCCTTAACTTCAAAAGATTTATCAGCCATTGCGTATTACCATTTTGAGGTAGGTGATTTTGCTGGAATTGAAAACGTAATTATATCAGCAACGGGTTATACTGGATCTGGAGGTTTTGAAATTTATTGTAAAAATGAAGAGGTAGAACAAATTTGGAATAAAGTTTTTGAAGCAGGTGCTCCTTTTGGCATAAAACCAATAGGACTTGCTGCTCGTGATACCTTGCGTTTAGAAATGGGTTTTTGTTTGTACGGCAATGACATCAACGATACAACCTCACCTTTAGAGGCTGGTTTAGGTTGGATTACTAAATTCACTAAGGATTTCACAAATGCTGAAAATTTAAAAAAGCAGAAAGAAATTGGAGTGACTAAAAAGTTAGTTGCATTTGAAATGCAAGAGCGCGCAGTGCCAAGACATGATTATGAAATTGTAGATGCATCAGGAAGTGTTATAGGAATTGTGACATCTGGAACCATGTCTCCATCAATGAACAAAGGAATAGGAATGGGTTACGTTACAACTGCCAATAGCGCACTAGATAGTGAAATTTTTATTCGTATTAGAAAAAATGATGTATTAGCTAAGGTGGTAAAATTGCCTTTTTATAAGAAATAAAATGATTTTTAAACCTGCATAATTATTGTATTTTTGCAGTTCAAAATAACAAATAGTAATGGGAAGAGCGTTTGAGTTTAGAAAAGGAAGAAAAATGAAACGTTGGTCAGCAATGGCCAAAGCATTTACCAGAATAGGTAAGGATATTGTAATGGCTGTTAAAGAAGGTGGTCCCAATCCTGAGGCCAACTCGAGACTAAGAGCCGTAATCCAAAACTCTAAGGCAGTTAACATGCCTAAAGAAAATGTGGAGCGTGCTATAAAAAAAGCGACTGACAAAGATACAGCAAATTACAAGGAACAATTGTTTGAAGGCTATGCGCCGCACGGAATTGCGATTTTGATAGAAACTGCAACAGATAACAATAATAGAACTGTTGCAAACATTAGAAGTTATTTCAACAAATGCAATGGAACTATGGGAACACAAGGCTCTGTAGAGTTTATGTTTGATCATACCTGTAATTTTAGAATCCCAAATAACAATCAAGATGTAGAAGAACTTGAATTAGAGTTTATTGATTTTGGAGCAGAAGAAATTTTTGCTGATGAAGATGGAATTTTAATTTATGCTCCTTTTGGTAGTTTTGGAACCATTCAAAAAGAACTTGAAAGTCGAGGCATTGAAATTTTATCTTCGGGATTCGAACGTATCCCTCAAATTACAAAGAAGTTAACCGAAGCAGAAATGGCTGATGTTGAAAAATTAATTGAAAAAATTGAAGAGGATGATGACGTGATGAACGTTTATCATACTATGGAAGAATAATTCTTTTCGTAAAAACCAAAAAACTCTTGAGTAATCAGGAGTTTTTTTTTGCCCATACCTTAATAAATATTTTAAAACTTAGCAAAAAAAACTCCAGATACATTCTGGAGTTTTATATAAGACTATTACAATTTGAACTATTTTATAAATTCAATTTTTTGAACTTCTTCTTCATTGATACTGTCAAAAAATCCTTGCTCATTCATCCAGTCATCACTAAAAACTTTACTCATATATCGAGATCCATGATCTGGAAAAATAGCTATTACATTACTATTTTCGTCAAACTCTCCCTCTTCTGCGTATTGCTTAATTGCTTGCATCACCGCTCCAGAAGTATATCCAACAAATAAACCTTCTTTTTTAGTAATTTCTCTGGCAGTGTGCGCACTTTCCTCATCTGTCACCTTCATGAACTTGTCTATAATATCAAAATCAGTTGCAGATGGAATTAGATTTTTACCCAATCCTTCAATTCTGTATGGATAAATTTCTTCGTTATCAAATTCTCTAGTTTCATGGTACTTTTTCAAAACTGAACCAAAAGCATCAACACCTAAAATTTTAATATTAGGATTTTGTTCTTTCAGGTATTTTGCAGTTCCTGAAATAGTTCCACCAGTACCACTGCATGCTACAAGATGCGTAATGGCTCCATTAGTTTGTTTCCAAATTTCTGGACCTGTAGAATTGTAATGTGCATCAATATTTAACTGATTGAAGTACTGATTAATGTAAACAGAACCTTTCGTTTCTTCATGTAAACGCTTCGCTACATTATAATAGGAACGTTCATCATCTGCTGATACGTGAGCTGGACAAACATAAACCTTGGCACCTAAGCTACGTAGCATGTCAATTTTATCTTTGGATGATTTTGAGCTTACTGCTAGTATACAATTGTACCCTTTGATAATACTTACCATTGCCAAACTAAACCCAGTATTACCAGATGTAGTTTCAATTATAGTATCACCAGGTGATAAAATCCCTCTTTTTTCAGCTTCTTCAATAATATATAAAGCAATTCTATCTTTAGAGGAATGTCCTGGATTAAAAGCTTCTACTTTTGCGTAAAAATTTCCAACTAAATCTTCAGTAACTTTATTTAGCTTAATAAGTGGAGTATTACCTATTAATTCTAAGACATTATTATAAGCAGATATCTCTTTTTTCATAAAAAAATAGTTAGTCGCAGCAAATTTTAATTCAACTACGAACAGTGCAAATTTAACAAAAATATTCTAATTAGTTTTTAATTTTTTCTAAATCTAGTAAAAAACTATACTCCTTTGCTAATTCCTTTAAAGCCTCAAACCTACCTGAAGCCCCGCCATGCCCTGCATCCATGTTTGTATTTAAATACAACGTTGTGTCGTTAGTTTTTAGCGTACGCAGCTTTGCAACCCACTTTGCTGGTTCCCAATATTGTACTTGTGAGTCATGCAAGCCTGTAGAAACATACATATTAGGATATTTTTGTGCTTTTACGTTATCATATGGAGAATAAGACAACATGTACTTGTAATATTTTTTTTCATTTGGATTACCCCATTCATCGTATTCACCTGTAGTAAGTGGTATCGTATCATCTAGCATAGTGGTGATAACATCAACAAATGGAACTTGAGCAATCACTCCATGGTATAATTCTGGAGCCATATTTACTACTGCTCCCATCAACAATCCACCTGCTGATCCGCCCTCGGCATACAAATGTTCTGGAGAGGTATATTTTTCTTGAATTAAATACTTAGAACAATCAATAAAATCGGTAAAAGTATTTTTCTTTTTAAGCAATTTCCCATCTTCGTACCATTGTCTTCCTAAATCTTCGCCACCACGAATGTGCGCAATGGCGAAAACAAAACCTCTGTCTAAAATAGACAAACGCGTTGATGAAAAATAAGTATCCATAGTCACGCCATAAGAACCATACGCATAAAGTAACACCGGATTATTAGCGTCTTTTTTCAGACCTTTTTTATAAACCATTGAAATTGGCACCTTGGTTCCATCAGTTGCAGTGGCCCAAACTCGTTCCTCTGTGTAATTGTTTTTATCAAATTTTCCACCTAGAACTTGTTGCTCCTTCTTAACTTCTTTTTCTTTGGTCTTCATATTAAAATCGATAACAGAAGAAGGAGTTGCTAAGGATTGATAGCTGTAACGCAAAATATCAGTATCAAAATCTACATTTGTAGTAGTGTAGGCATTGTAAGTTTCACTACCAAAAGGCAAATAATATTCTCCCTCACCACTCCACGGCATAATACGGATGTGATTTAAACCATTAGAACGTTCTTCAACAACAAGATAGTTTCTGAAAATTTCAATATCTTCCAGCAAAACATCATCTCTATGCGCAATGACATCAACCCAATTTGCTTTTGCAGTAGCACTTTCGGGAGTTTTCATCAACTTGAAGTTTGTTGCTTTGTCTTTATTGGTCAAAATATAAAACGAATCTCCAAAATGTGAAATACTATACTCTAAGCCACGAACTCTAGGTTGAAAAACCTTAAATTCAGCATCAGGAGTGTCTGAATTTAAGATTCTATACTCGGTAGTCAGGGTACTCCCCGATCCTATTACAATATATTTTTTTGATTTTTCCTTCCCAACGGAGACGTTGAAAGTATCGTCTTTTTCAAAAAACACTAGTACATCTTGATCCGAGTTTGTATTTAATTTATGCTTGAATACTTTATCAGAACGCAGTGTAACTTCATCTTGTTTGGTATAAAAAATCGTTTTATTGTCATTGGCCCACACAGAACTACCAGTTGTATTTTCTATTTTATCAGATAAAATTTCCCCTGTTTCTAAATTTTTTATTTGAATAGCGTAAATTCTTCTTCCGACAATATCTACACCAAAACTTGCAAATTTATTATCCGGACTTACACTTAATCCACCTAATTGAAAGTAAGAATGCCCTTTGGCTAAATCATTACAGTTAAAAAGAATTTCTTCGGCAGCAGTTAAACTTCCTTTTTTTCTAGAGTAAATAGGATAATCTTTTCCTGTTTCAAAACGGGTAATATAATAATAACCGTTGTAAAGATATGGCACTGATTCATCATCCTCTTTAATACGAGATTTCATTTCCTCGTACAATTCTTTCTGAAAACCCTTGGTATCCGCAGTCATAGCTTCGTAGTAACTGTTTTCATGATTTAAATAATCAATAACCTCTGGATTTTCTCTTTTGTTTAACCAAAAATAATTATCCACACGAGTATCACCGTGTTTCTCTAAAACGGTTGGAATTATTTTTGCTAAAGGTGCTTTTATATTTTCGGACATTTGCTGTGCGTTTATTTTAATTATTGAAAGTGCAAAAATAACACAAAGACCACTTAGTAAAGCTTTATTTTTCATGATTCTTTTATTGAATTGAAACACTAATGTAGTAATTTTGTATTTAAAACTTAAAATAATTTTAACATGGATTTAATGGGCATGATGGGTAAATTAAAAGAAACCCAACAAAAAATTGAAGATACTAAGAAAAGATTAGATACTGTTCTTATTGATGAGCAAAGCACTGATGGTTTATTAAAAGTAACTCTAACTGCTAATAGAGCTATAAAATCAATACAAATTGATAACGCTTTACTTGAAGATAAAGAACAATTAGAAGATTATTTAATCCTGGTTTTAAACAAAGCGATTGAAAAGGCTACTAAAACAAACGAAGCTGAACTTGATGCAGTAGCAAAAATGGACATGCCAATGATTCCTGGAATGGATAATTTGTTTAAGTAATCAGGGATTATAATTTTTGAATTATGAG
>NZ_QKNZ01000008.1:0-40578 GCF_014156605.1 Flavobacterium sp. SOK18b | reverse complement strand
ACAAAAGTATAAAATATCCTTATGATAACAAGTGTTTTTAGAAAATCTACACCATTAAATTTTTCATTGGTTGTAATTTTTATGCTGGTTTTCTTTTTAGTAGTACAATTCCAAGAAACTTCCTGGATGACATCTTATTTTTTAATGTTTAAAAAAGGGGTATCTTTTTGTTTTATAGTTGCTTCGGTGTTTTTAACTGATTTTATTGCCAAAAGAAATGGCTTGAGTAAAGACAGCACTTTCACTACATTTTTCTTTTTGTTGTTCTTGTTATTTTTCCCAAGTATTTTTGACAATATTAATCTCATTATTGCAAATTTTTTTCTGCTTTTAGCCCTTAGGAGATTAATTTCATTGCATTCTTTAAAAGCATCCAAGGAGAAAATATTTGATGCTTCGTTGTGGATTTTCCTTGCTACTTTATTTCATTTTTGGAGTGTCCTTTTTATAGTATTGGTTTTTATTTCTATCATTTTTCACGTAGCCAGAGACTATAGAAACTGGATTTTACCTTTTATTGCTTTTTTTGTTACTGGAATCATTTTCTTGTTGTTTACAACGGTGTTCCAAATTGATAGTTTGGCTTACATTAAAAACAGTATCAGTGTAAATTTTGCATTAGATTATTTTACAAACAATTATCAAAACGGGGCAATGTCTATTTATGCAACTATTGCTTTGTTTTTTATAATCTCTATGTTTGCTAGTTTGTCCAGTAGACCTCAAATACTTCATACTTCTTATAAAAAAGTAGTAGCTTCTTTCTTTTTAGGCGTTGTTATTTATATAATTTCAGATCATAAAAGTAATGATTTACTTCTTTTTACTTTTGCACCCTTAGCTATCATGGCAACCAGTCATATTGAGATACCACAAGAAAAATTAAAACAAGAAATTGTAGTTTATGTGATGATTGCCTGCAGTATGTTTGCTTTTTTTACACAATTATAATTTAATCCCATAGGCTAAATCGCCTGCATCTCCTAGTCCAGGAACGATATAGCTTTTTTCATTGAGTTTTTCATCGAGTGAGGCAACCCACAAGTGGCAATTATCAGGTAGCTGTTCTTGCAGGTAAGCAATCCCCTCTGGAGCTGCAATAACCACAGCAATATGAATTTCTTTTGGTGTAATATTTTCCATTAATTTATTGAAAACAGCTACCAGTGATTGTCCTGTAGCAAGCATAGGATCTACTAGAATCAAATTTTTTCCGTTGAGGTCAGTAATGGCTTGGTATTGAACCAAAATATCAAATGCTTCATCATTGTTTGGGTGGTGCCGGTAAGCTGATACAAAACCGTTTTCGGCTTGATCAAAGTAATTTAAAAAACCTAAATGTAAAGGCAAACCTGCTCTAAGTACTGAACATAATACGAGTTGATCAGCTATTTGAGTTGTTTTTTTTATTCCCAGAGGTGTCTGAATTTCAATATTGGTATACTCTAAATTTTTACTTAATTCGTATGCCATTATTTCGCCAATACGTTCAATATTTCTTCGGAAACGCATGCTGTCGTTGTGTACAGTAACATTTCGAATTTGCCCTAAAAAGTGATTAAGGACACTGTTTTCCTCTGATAAATAATGAATTTGCATGGTTGTTTTTTTCGAATTAAACTTAGTACTTATTTTTTATGGTATAAAAGTATAAAAAGTATCTTTGTGTTTTAATATATAAAGATATGTTTTCAAAATTAGCCTACTCCGTATTCGAGCAAAGCATCAAGGATTATCACCAGTTTGATAATGTTGATCAACCTATAAACAATCCTTTCCCAAAGGATAAATTTGAACATTTATTGTATCACAAAAACTGGATTGACACCGTTCAATGGCATTTTGAGGATATTATTCGTGATCCAAATATTGATCCAGTTGCTGCCTTAACATTGAAAAGAAGAATTGATGCTTCTAATCAAGAGCGTACGGATATGGTGGAATATATTGACAGTTATTTTCTTCAAAAATACAGTCATGTGTTGGTAAAAGATCATGCAAAAATCAATTCAGAAAGTCCTGCTTGGGCTTTTGACCGTTTGTCTATCTTAGCATTGAAAATTTATCATATGCAAGAAGAAGCTACTCGTGACGAGGCTTCACAAGATCACAGAGATAAATGTCAGGCTAAGTTAAATGTGTTATTAGAGCAAAGAACAGATTTGTCAACTGCAATTGATGATTTACTTACTGATATTGAAAATGGAGATAAATTCATGAAAGTGTACAAACAAATGAAGATGTACAATGATGATGAATTGAATCCTGTTTTATACCAAAACAAGAAGTAAAAAGATATTTTGAACATTAATTAATTGTCAAAAAAAATCCAAAATATAGCCGTCATGAGACTCTCTGCAATGGGAGATGTCGCCATGACGGTTCCTGTTTTACGTGCTTTTGTAAAGCAGTATCCACAAATTAAAATCACGGTTATTTCCCGACCTTTTTTCGAACCTTTTTTTGAAGGAATTCCTAATCTTTCTTTTTTTGCTTTCGATGAAAAAGAGAGACATAAAGGATTTCTTGGATTGTTGCGTTTGTTCAAAGATTTGAAAGCTTTAGAAATTGATGCTTTTGCTGATTTGCACAATGTTTTGCGTTCTAAAATTATCCGAAATCTTTTTGCACTAAGCGGAAAAAAAACAGCTTTGGTGAATAAAGGAAGAGCAGCAAAAAAAGCATTGACCCAACCCGAAAATAAAGTGTTCCAACAATTGCCTACGATGTTTGAAAGACACGTAAAAGTTTTTGAAAAACTTGGTTTTACCGTTGATCTTTCCCAACCTGAGTTTCCTGAAAAAGCAGTTTTGAGTCCTGAAATACTCGAATTAATTGGAAAAAAAAATCAGAAACTGATTGGAATAGCGCCTTTTGCACAGTACGATTCTAAAGTATATCCGTTGGATTTAATGCAAGTTGTAATTGATCAATTAGCATTGGTTACAACCCAAACCATTTTACTTTTTGGCGGAGGAAAAATCGAAATAGAACTCTTAAATTCAATAGCTACTAACAAAGAAAATGTGATTGTAGTTGCTGGAAAAATTAAGTTTCAGGAGGAATTACAACTCATCAGTAACCTAGATGTAATGCTTTCTATGGACTCCGGAAATGCGCATATTGCGGCTATGCTTGGTGTAAAAGTCATTACACTTTGGGGCGCAACGCATCCGTATGCGGGATTCTCACCGTTTAACCAACCTTTAGAGAATGCTTTGGTCTCTGACAGAAATTTGTTTCCTAAATTACCAACTTCGGTTTATGGAAACAAAAAAGTATTGGGTTATGAAAATGCCATGCGTACGATTTTGCCGGAAACTATTGTTTTAAAAATTAATGGTATTTAGGATAACCATTTAGAATTTTAAAGCAAAACACCCATCAAAAATTGCCCTTTTCAGATGAGTTTTCGTTTTAACAAGACTGTTTCCTAAACATGATTTCAATCTTTAGAAGTGCTTTCTAAATTACAATTGTAGTTTTTAAACCCATGGACTTTTTATGTAAGAATAAATTTAACATTAAAATAACAAAAACGCATTATTTTTGCAGTAAGAATAATACTATTTTTGATTTTGAAAAATTCAGTTTGTTTCAATCTGTTTTGATTAGAAGAAAATATTCATTTGATAATCAAACTTTTTAGAAGAATCTTGAATCGTTCCTTTCACAAAATCAGATACCCTTTATGCAAAAAATTGTTGTAACACTTGTAATTTTCTTTTATTTCTGCTTTTCAGCATTTTCTCAAAAAACCAAACTTTCTGGAGTGATAATGGATGGTAATGAAAAAACTCCAATTCACAATTCAGTTGTAGCTTTATTAACTCCGGTAGACTCTGTCCTATTTCAATTTACACGATCCAACAAAGACGGTAAGTTCTTATTACAAAATATAAAGCCAGGAAAGTACATACTGATGACTGCTCACAATCAATATGCGGATTATTTAGAGGATATTACCATTACTGATAAAGACATGGACATGGGTAACATCAACTTAATGAGTAAAATGGAGTTGCTCCGTGAAGTAGTCATTAAAACGGGTTCTATCAAGATTAAAGGAGATACCACTAGTTATAGAGCTAGTGATTTTAAAGTGGATGCCAACGCAAATGTGGAGGAATTACTAAAAAAATTACCAGGAATACAAGTTGATAAAAACGGTACCATCAAAGCGATGGGAGAAACCGTTGAAAAAGTATTGGTAGATGGCGAAGAATTTTTTGGAGATGATCCAGGAATGGCTGTTAAAAATTTACGTGCCGATGCTATTAAAGAGGTACAGGTTTTTAATAAAAAAAGCGATCAAGCGGAGTTCACAGGAATAGACGATGGTGACACAAAAAAAACAATCAATCTGCGATTGAAAGAGGACAAGAAGAAAGGATATTTTGGTAAAGTAGATGGTTCGAACCAACCCTTTACCGATTCAGATTCCAGATACAATAGCAATGTTATGGTGAGTAGTTTTAAAGGAAAAAGAAAGCTCTCTGCGTTTTTATTAAATGGAAATACGGGCCAAGATGGATTGGACTGGCAGGATAGTGACAAATTTGGAGGCGGATCAGGTAATGTAAGTATGAGTATGGATGATGATGGAAACGTAAACTATGAATGGACTGGTGGCGATACAGATCAAGAACCGTATGTAGATACTCAAAATGGATTTATAAAGAATACCAATGCAGGTGTACAATACAGCAACAAATGGGGTGAAAAACACAGTTTGAATTTATCACCAAAATACAACAGACAAAGTTACCAGAACAATAATTCTAGAAGTACACAGACTCAGGTAGGCGACACACAATTGAACGAGAATAGATCAACCGTAAGCCATGTTAACAGAGATAACTTTAAATTAAACGCGGTTTATGATGTAAAAATTGACTCCGTAAATACCTTAAAAATTACTGCAAAAACTAATTTTTATAATACAGAAAGTGATGAGTTTACAACTGGGAATACAACCGGTAGTGACGGCTTGATACGAAACAATCAAGAGCGTTTGTTTACTACAAAATCTGATAAAGTAGCGCTTTCAGCTGGCGCTTTATTCAAGCATAAATTTGCTAAAGCCCGCAGAACATTGTCTGTAAATACCAATTGGAATACTCTGAATACCAATGCTAATAATTTTTTGAAATCGGCGAATGAAAGTTTTGAAGGTGGTGTTTTTGCTTTTAGTAATGAAGTGGACCAAAACAAAATAGGTGAAAAAAACACGCAGAATCTTACAGTAAACACTACGTATACAGAACCTTTAGGAAAAAAATTCGCATTGCAATTATCTTATCAAATTGCAAATAACAGCGGCGATAGCAATTTTATTACCTACGACTTCTCTGATATTACGGGCAAATATGATGTAGTAGTAGAGTCACTTTCGAATCAGTTTGAACAAAATATTACAACCCATAAACCGGTTATAAAATTAAATTATAATGCCAAAAAAATCAATTACAGTTTTGGTAGTGGTTTTGGCTTTACTTCCTTTAATTTACAAGATTTAACTTTGAATAAAGAATACAAACGCAGTTTTACTAATTTTTTCCCATCGGCTAATTTTTCGTATAAATACAAAAGCAACAGCAATTTGCGTGTGACGTATCAAGGAGCTACTAGACAGCCTACAATTGACCAATTACAACCATTGCGTAACAATCAGGATTTCTTTAACCAAATAGTAGGAAATCCAGATTTGAAACAATCGTTTACAAATAGTATAAATGTGTCTAATAATAGTTATGATATTTTGACCGAAACGAATTGGTTTCAAAGTATTTCTTTTAGAACAACTTCAAATTTGATTTCTTTCAATAGAGATATTGATCCTGAAAGTGCAAAGACCATCACCACACCAATCAACACAAACGGAAATTTTTCAGGAAATTTCTATATGGGATATGGTTTTAAGATCAAAAAAATCGATTTGAGTGTCAATCTAAGTCCATCTGCTAATTTCAATAGATCTGTAAATAGTATCAATAACAAAATCAATAATTCGAATACTTTGAATTCGTCATTCTCTATTTATTTGAATAAATCTAAAGAGAAAAAATATGATATTTCTTTGAACAATAGTTTTTCAAATAGCCGAAATGCTACTTCTCAAAACAATGAGGTGAAATCTTTTAATACCAATAATTTAGGATTAGATGTTGCGGTTTACTTTAGAGAAAAATGGAAAATATCTACGGATTATAATTTATATTCTCGTCAAAAAACAGTAGATTTTCAAACCAATCTTACCAACCAATTGTGGAATGCTAGGTTGCAAAGAACATTCAAGAATGATGAATTTACCGCTTATGTGATGGTACGAGATATTTTGAATCAAAACATTGGCATCAATAGATTTGTCTATGAAAATACAATAGGTGAGGAGCGTAATGATAGACTTCGCCGTTATGCTATGATTGGTTTTACATGGAATTTTAAAAACAAAAATGGCCTAGAAAAAAAATAGACAAATCCGTTTGTTAAGTAGAATCATGCGTTGAATAACGTTTTTAAGCATTATAACTAAAATGAAAACATCAAAAAGTATAAAATCCGATCCTATGAAATCAATCCTATTTTATCTCGTAGCTTTTGTTTGCACTACAGGATTATTTGCTCAGCAATTTGTAGATAAGGCTGTAGTTGAATATGAAGTAAGCACCAATCTGAAAAAAACAATGAGCAATGACAGTTGGGATGAGCAAATGAAAGAAAACATGTCTGATTTAAAAATATCCTATTTCACCTATACTTTTGAGGACAATAAAAGTATTTTTAAATTCGACCGTTGGAGTCCCAAAACTAGAATCCCGAAACACGAAAAAGACGCAGATGAAGAGAACAGTTGGTATTTTGATTTTACAGCTCGAAAAATGAACATGCAAAAACAAATTGTAGGAACCAATTTTGTTGTGGTAGATAGTATTCCTAACATTCAGTGGAAGATTACTAATGAACACAGAGAAATTGCTGGCTATAATTGTAGAAAAGCAGTTGGTAAAATAATGGATGATGTATATGTTTTTGCATTTTATACAAATGATATCACCATTTCTGGAGGTCCATGTTCTATAAACGGATTGCCAGGACTTATTTTAGGCCTTTCAATTCCTAGATTATACACCTCGTACATTGCAACTAAGGTAGATTTAAAAATCAATGATAGCTCCGCGATCAAGTCCATTACAGCTAAAAAAACCTATGATTTAGTAGGATTAAAAACCTTGATCGAAGAAAAAACAAAAGATTGGTATACGTATGGGGAAGATAAGGAAGAAAATAAGCGTCAAAAAAACCTGTTTTTGTGGAATGCTTTCTTGTAAATGAGATAACCAGAATTTATAAATAACAAAAATTCCAAATGCCAGCTTTAAAAGTTGGAATTTGGAATTTTTAATAATGGATAGTTACTTCTTAAACATCATCATAATCTACATAAAGAGTCTCAGAGGTAGGATGCGCTTGACAGGTAAGTATTAAACCATCGGCAATTTCTTTATCAGTAAGGATAGAATTCTTAGACATTTCGGCAGTTCCAGAGGTAACACGAGCCAGACAGCTGCTGCAAATTCCGCCTTGGCAAGAGTATGGAGCATCAATTCCTTGTTTTAATGCGGCATCTAGAACGGTTTGTTTTTGTGACATTTCAAAGGTTGTTTCCTCATCATCTACCAAAATGGTAATTTTTGAATGACCTCCTAATGATTTTTCTATCTTATTTTCTTTGGTTGAAGAAGCAAACAATTCAAATTTAATATTTGATTCCTTTACGTTGTGCTCTTTTAAAACTCCAGAAACGGCATTGATCATTTCTTCAGGACCGCACAAATAAAATTTATCAAAATCAAGTTCTTTGTGTTTTGTGTTTAAAACAAAATTCACTGTTGATTTTTCAATTCGGCCAAATAAAGAAGGCTCCACTTGAACTTGACTGTACACATAATGTACAAACAGGCGTCCTACGTATTGCAATTGCAAATCGTGTAACTCTTGGTGAAAAATAGTTTCTTGTGGCGTTTTGTTTCCGTAAACCAATACAAATGAACTATTCGGTTCGTTTTTCAAAACGGTTTTTAAGATCGACATCACAGGAGTAATTCCGCTTCCTGCCGCAAAAGCTGCATAGTTGCGTTGGCGATCAGCCTGAGGTTCAAATGTAAATTTTCCTTCCGGAGTACCTACTTCAAGGACATCGCCCACTTGGAGTTTGGTATTGGCAAATTGCGAGAAAATACCGTTTGAGACTGCTTTTACAGCAATGCGCAATTCGCTGCTATCCGGTGCACTACAAATAGAGTAGGCACGACGAATCTCTTGACCATCAAGGGTTAATTTTAAATTTAAATATTGTCCAGCAACAAAGGCATAGTTTGCTTTTAGTTCTTCTGGTACATTAAAAAGTATAGAAACCGCATCTTGAGTTTCGCGTTTAACTTCTTTTATGATAAGTTTTAAAAAGGATGACATCTGTTTATTTTTTTACAAAGATACTAAAGTCAATAGGTTTCTTAAATTAAAGCCTTTGAAAAATTTATATACCTAGAGATGTTATGTATAAGAATCTTATGTATATTTGTTTTTCTAAATGAGATTGTCAAGAGTCTCGAAATGACCTATAAAATGAAAAACTCACAATTGTACAAAGGAAGTCTGAATACGATTATCATGAAATTGCTGGAAGAAAATGGCAAGATGTACGGCTATGAAATCACTCAGAAAGTAAAAGCTATTACTGCGGGTGAACTCAATATTACCGAAGGCGCTTTGTATCCCGCCTTACACAAGCTTGAGGCTGAGGGAATTCTGGATGTTGAAATTGAAAAAGTTGACAACCGCATGCGAAAGTATTACAAACTAACCGAAGCAGGCGAAAAGGAAACCGTAAACCGACTCTCAGAACTCGAAGATTTCATCAGAAACATGCAGAGTTTAGTGAACCCTAAGCCTAGTTTAGAATTTTAATTTTTTCAAGATGAAATTAACCACAGAACAAATAGCCCAAATAGAAGAAACTTTAGTTTTAAACGGTCTTGTTTATCAAGATGTGAAGCTAGAAATAATTGACCACATAGCATCAGAAATTGAAGAAATAATGAGTCAGGAAGAAATTTCATTTGACAGTGTCTATAAATCAGTTTTTGAGAAATGGAAAAGTGCACTAGAAATTTCATCTAGTAGTAATTGGCTAGGAGCATTTTTTAAAGCACCTCGATTTGTAATTGACAAATTAGTCGCTTATTCTAAACGAGAAGCTTTACATATTTTTTTTTCAGTTCTTGTTTTTGGGTTTCTACTGGCTTTTATAGTTTCAAATACATTTCAAAAAGAAACCTTTAAAGCTATTAGTTTAGCGTTGCAAGGAGCTTATACCATATTGATATTATGTACCAGTATAAGTATGTTCTTGATTTGGAGATCTACAATTAAAACCATGTACGGAAGATTGTTTCTTTTCAGAGGTTGGCTTGTTTTTTTATTTTGCTTACAGTTTAACATCTATAGAGATCCATTGAAGCATTTTGATGCTACTAATTCTTTTTTGCAAAATCTAGTAGGCTGTATATTATTATGTAGTCCATTTGTATACTCTTTCTTTCAATTAATGTTGGCTAGTGAACATTTTAAAATCGTTAAAAAATTGAAATTAGTTTAACCTTTATTTTATGAAACTAACCACCGAACAAATAGAATGTATTAACCAAACCTTAATTTCAAAAGGGGTGAAGTTTGACGATTTGAAACTAGAGGTTTTAGACCATATTGCTACAGAAATTGAAAATGAGATGGAAGTTTCTAATAATGACTTTCCAGTAGTTTACAATCAAGTTTTTGACAATTGGAGTGAGGAGTTCAAATTGACAAGAGATTTTTTTTCATTACAATCAACTTATCCTAAAATAGTTAATAGTAAATTAAAAAATCAGTTTCAAAGGGAAGTTATTATATCAGTAGTAACGGCAATACTATTAATTATTAGTTTTCAGGTAGTCTATAACACACAAGAAAAATTAGAATTTATTCGTCTAATGAAAGATGTAATGATTTACACCTTTTGTACAACAGCAGCTGCAGCACTTTTAATCAAATTTTGGAATTTAAAATCTAAAGCCACTTCTACATACAAGCATTTGTTTGACAGTCGTTTTAACCTTCTGATTTTTTCATTATCATTTATTATTAATCCAAGTATTCCTCATGATCTAACCAATCAAAATTTATTTGTGGCAACAATAGGTTGTTTTTTTGTGTCTTTACTTTCGATCATTTTTTTGGGAATGAAGCACATACAATTTCAAAGAAAATTTTCAATACAATAGAATATGCAACTAACCACCGAACAAATAGCCCAAATAGAAGAAACCTTAATTTTAAATGGCGTTGTTTATGACGATATTAAAATAGAATTGATTGATCATATCGCTTCAGAAATTGAGACCAAAACTATTAATGACTCGAAACCTTATGAGACTATTTTAAAAGAAGTATTTCAAAAATGGAAGTTACAATTAAGGCCAGCTTCTCATAATTTATGGCTTGGTAACGGGTTTTTGGCTCCAAAGATTATTGTAGATAAATTAGCTAATGACAAGAAAAGAGAACTTTTTGCTGGAGCAATTATTGTCAGTTTAGTTACTTTTGCAATTTTATTGCTTAATAATAAATTACAAAGCCCGTTGGCTTTGTCGGGCATTGTGTTTTTTATAAAAATCGTATCCTTAGTGGGTGCATTATTTATGTTAAGCGGGAAATTATTTCTTTTAAAATCTAGAATAAAAAGCACCTATTTATACCGTTTTAACAAAAGTTTTTATTTGATACTGTTTTACGGTGTTCTTATTGGGATTGGTCTTTTTCCTATTTTACCGTCGAACAAAAATTTAGAAATAAAAGCTATTTCGTTGATTGTAACTTTGATTTATTTATTCTTAATTTTTGGGAATTTAAAACTATTTCACAAACATTTTCAATTAGAAAAAAAATTGAAATTGACGTAGTTTTTTACAGAATAGATTTCTCCAAATTTGTCATGCTGAGGAACGAAGCATCTGTACAAAGTTGGATTTAATATTAAAAGCAAACTCAAAAAACAATACCAACTGAATTAATTTTTAGAAGATGAAACTAACCGCCGAACAAATACAATATGTATTCAATTACATCAAATCCTTAGATATCAAATGGTATGAATTGCAAGTAGAATTCACAGATCACATGGTTACTAGTATGGAGGAGATTTGGGAAAAAGATCCTGAACTTACTTTTCAAAAAGTGAAGCAGTATGCTGAAAGTAAGTTTGTAGGGCATTCTAGTTTTAAATCGATTCAAGAGGAAAGAAAATGTATTTTGCAAAAAGAGTGCGGGAAAGTGCAATGGAAAATGATAACTGATTACGTGAAGTTCCCTAAAATTTTTGGAAGTATTCTTTTAGTATATCTTGCATATACTTTTTCAGCTTATTTCGTTAGTCCTCAGAAATATTTAGCGGTACTATTTTGTTCTTTATTGATTATTGGTTTGCCATCACTTTACTATTGGTGGAATAGCAAAGAAATTGATGGTAAAGACTTTTTAACTTTAGAAACCTTAAACCCTCAACTTTTGGTCTTTTCTTTTCCTTCTTTGGGAATAGGAATGAGTAATCAACTGAAAGAAGAATTACTCCAATACCAATGGTTAGTATTACTCTTTTGTTGTTTTTGGGTATTAGGAATTTTGATTTCAGTTACAGCAATCCACCTGCAAAAGAAAACAATCGAGAATATCAAAAAACAATACCAACTGAATTAATTTTTAGAAGATGAAACTAACCACCGAACAAATAGAATACGTCTCTAATTACATCAAATCTTTAGATATCAAATGGTATGAATTGCAAGTAGAATTCACAGATCACATGGTTACTAGTATGGAGGAAATTTGGGAGAACAATCCTGAACTTACTTTTCATCAAGTCAAGCAGTGTGCTGAAAGTAAGTTTGTTGGGCATTCAAGTTTTAAGTCAATTCAAGAAGAACGAAAAGATATTTTACAAAAGGAATACAATAGAAGTCAACGAAAATTGATTGCGGAATTTTTAAAATTCCCCAAAATTATTGGAAGTATACTGTTAGGAATTCTTGCTTACCAAGGTTCTTTTTACTTTGAGAAACCTAGTAAATACCTTCAGGTATTGTTTGCATTGTTATTAGTTTCTGCAATTCCGGGACTGTACCACTTTATTAGGAATTATAAAATTCAAGGTAAACGGTTTTTAGCAGTTAGTTACTATTCTTTAAGTTTAACCAGCATATTGTCATTTCCTCAAATAGGGATTAACTTGTCGAATGGATTTAAAGATGAAATCCAGCAGAATCATCTCTTGATTATACCGCTTATTTGTTTTTGGGTCATTGGACTTTTGTTTTGCGCAACAGGAATCTATCTTGATATTAAACATACAGCAAAAGTTAAAAAACAATACCAACTGAATTAATCTTTAGAAGATGAAATTAACTACTGAACAAATAAACCAACTTTATCTTTTTACCCGTCAGCATTATATAGAATACTATGATTTGCAAACAGAATTAGTAGATCATTTAGCAAACGCTATTGAAACCGAATGGCAGCAAAATCCTAAACTGACTTTTGAGGAAGTCTTGAACAAAGAATTCAAGAAATTTGGGGTTTTTGGATTTATGGATGTTGTTCAGAGTCGCCAAGCTGCTTTGGGCAAAAAATACAATAGTATCGTTTGGGAACATTTTAAAGAATTTTTTGGCATCCATAAAATTGTCTTAACACTTGCAATGACTTTTTTATTATTTATCATTTTAAAAGTCAGTACGTATCAAGAGTGGACTATAATTGGTTTATATCTTTCACTGTTTGGTTTTACACTTTATGAGATAATTAAATCACAGAGGCTAAGAAATAAAAAAAAGAAATCAGAACAAAAAAGATGGTTGTTTGAAGAAATCATCAATCAATACGGCGCTTTCTCAGGTGCCATACTTCTACCGTTCAACATTATTCTACAAATATTCAACCGTATTGATAGTTACGTAACTAATGATTATTTTTTAGTAGCAATATGCTTTGTTTTAGTGTTATTATCTGTTACCCTTTTCATTATTTTCAAAGTAATCCCTTCCAAAACACAAACCTATCTAGAACAAACCTATCCAGAATATAAATACGAAAAATTGTAACATTTTTTAATTTCGATCTACTTACTAACAAACCAAAAAACCAAACTATGATTTCAAAATTCCTTTTTCTTGAATGGAAGTCCTTTACTCGGTCGGCATCTTTTGCCACAAATCTTGCACTAAAAATCGTGATCGGATTTTTTGCCGCTTATTTTATTTTAATTTTCTTGGGAATAGGTGTGGGAGCATTTTATATCCTTAAGAAAATGAAACTAGATCCTGTAGTAGCGGTAAATCAATTCCTATTTTACTATGTAATCATGGATTTAATTATCCGATTGATGCTTCAAAAAATTCCAGTACTCAACATTCGTCCCTTATTGATTTTCCCCATCAATAAATCAACCATTGTCCATTTCTCACTAGGGAAAACTATTTTGTCTTTTTTCAACATTATTCATGCCTTCTTTTTAATTCCTTTTAGTATAGTATTGCTTATAGAAGGATATGATCCTGCATCAGTTGTTTTTTGGTTCTTGGCCGTTTATTCTTTATTCTATTGTAATAATTTCATCAACATATTGTTGAGCAATAAAGATAATTTATTTGCTATATTTTTAGGAACAACAGCCGTTTTAGGAGGATTGCATTACTATGGTATATTTGATATTACAGCATATGTAGCTCCGTTTTTTAATGCGCTTTTCAATACCTATTGGGCATTCTTAATACCAGTGGTGGCACTAGTTGTTTTGTATTATGTTACTTTTCAATATTTCAAAAAGAACTTGTACCTAGACGCAGGTTTGTCCAGCAAACACGATGAGGCTAAAACAGAAGAATTAACTTGGCTGAACCAGTTTGGAGCCATCGGAACTTTCTTGAAAAATGATATCAAGTTAATTAAAAGAAACAAACGTTCTAAAACTACGGTAGGAATGAGTATTATGTTTCTTTTTTACGGTTTGCTTTTCTTTACCAATGGAATTCCAATGTACAACAATCCTACCATGCACATTTTTGCGGGAATTTTTGTTTCAGGTGGATTCTTAATCACTTTCGGTCAATTTGTGCCGAGTTGGGATAGCTCGTATTACCAGCTCATGATGACACAAAATATTCCATACAAAGGCTATTTGAGTTCAAAATGGTGGTTGATGGTAATCGCTACCATTGTTACTACAGTAATTGCTTCGTTCTATCTTTATTTTGGTGTACAAGTTTACTTAACCATTATTGTGGGTGCCATTTATAACATTGGTGTCAACTCACATCTTGTATTATTAGGAGGAGCGTATACAAAAACTCCTATTGATTTAAGTTCAGGAAAAGGCGCTTTTGGTGATAAAAAAGCCTTCAATGTAAAAACTATGCTCATCTCCATACCACAATTAGGATTACCTGTATTATTGTATTGGCTTGGGTCTAAATATGGAAGTCCAACTATAGGTTTAGCGCTAGTAGCAGCCCTAGGCGTAATAGGTTTCGCATTCAAAGAAAAAGCATTTTCATTGATTGAAAAAACATATAAATCAGAGAAATACGCTACCATAGCGGCCTACAAACAAAAAGGATAACTAACAATCACATTAACCAATCAACCGATTAAACTTCAAAAAATGATACAAGTAAACAACCTATCAAAAACATATAACGGAACAACCGTATTAAAAATAGATTCTTTAGAAATAAAAAAAGGCGAAAGCTTTGGCTTAGTAGGAAACAACGGCGCTGGAAAAACCACCTTTTTCAGTTTGCTTTTAGATTTAATCCAGCCCTCAACAGGAAACATCATCAACCATGGCGTACAAGTAAACAGCAGCGAAGCCTGGAAACCTTTTACAGCATCGTTCCTAGACGAAAGCTTCTTGATAGGATACTTAACTCCCGAAGAATATTTTTATTTCATTGGCGATTTACGCGGTCAAAATAAAGCCGATGTTGATGTTTTACTAGCCAAACACGAAGAATTTTTTAACGGCGAAATCCTTAAAAACAAAAAATATTTACGCGATTTATCAAAAGGAAACCAGAAAAAAGTAGGCATCATTGCCACTCTTATTGGCAGTCCCGAAGTAGTGATTCTAGACGAACCGTTTGCGAATTTAGACCCAACAACACAATTCCGATTGAAAAAAATCATCAAAGATCTAGCCGATGATCCTAACGTGACCGTGCTTGTTTCAAGCCATGATTTGCAACATACCGTTGAGGTTAGTGACAGGATTGTAGCCATGCACAAAGGAAACGTGGTCAAAGACATTCAAACATCACCAGAAACCTTACAAGAATTAGAACAGTTTTTTGCCGTATAAATTCAGCACAACAGTTCTAGATAAAAAAAACAACGCTAATTCGCTTAAGAGATGCTCCAAGGTTTGTATCTACTAAATGAATTAGCGTTTTCTTTTGGGCGTAACCCTCAGTCTCGTTCAGTAAAACGAGACCTCGGGTCGGGCTTTTCGCTCTATCTTTATTTTTTTAAAGAAAAAAATAAAGGATGCCGCTGCAATCCCTTACGCACTCGAGTAAAGTTCAAATAAAGCGTCATAATTTTCACGTTATCAAAAAGAAATGTATTTTTACAAGTTCATATACTAAAAGGTGTATTTCATAGTTAATTGATAAAAACGTTTTCCATTGAAAATCAATATATTTAAAACATTATCTGTCGGGTTACTTCTTACTTTTTTTGTAGCTTGTTCTACAAAAAAAGATACCTTCATTTCTAGAAATTCCCATGCCTTAAGTACTGAATACAACATCCTTTACAACGGACAAATAGCATTAGACAAAGGAATAAAAACCGTCAACGACAACAGCGATGATAATTTTTGGAATATTCTACCCATAGAAAAAATGCAAATTTCTGAGGAGTTTTCAGCGTCAAACAAAGCTAAAAACCCTGATTTTGAATTGGCCGAAACCAAAGCGACTAAGGCCATTCAAAAACACTCCATGAACATTAACGGCCGAGAAAAAAACATGCAAATAGATGAGGCGTACCTCATGCTAGGTAAAGCGAGATACTATGATCAACGGTTTATACCAGCTCTTGATGCATTCAATTACATTCTTTACAAATATCCTAACAGTAGTAAAATTTACGAAGCTAAGATTTGGCGTGAAAAAACCAATATGCGTTTGGGCAATGACCCGCTCGTTATCAAGAATATT
The DNA here is from genome assembly GCF_014156605.1 of Flavobacterium sp. SOK18b. Taxonomy (NCBI): domain Bacteria; kingdom Pseudomonadati; phylum Bacteroidota; class Flavobacteriia; order Flavobacteriales; family Flavobacteriaceae; genus Flavobacterium; species Flavobacterium sp. SOK18b. Next base: position 24,262 of record NZ_QKNZ01000008.1, on the reverse strand, counting down.
AGTAAGTTATTAGAAGACCATGAAGTAAAAAAACAAGTTTTTGCCGATGCAAATGCGCTTTTGGCTTCTTCTTTTTTAAACTTAGAACAAAAAGACAGTGCTGTGGCCAAATTAAAATTAGCCATAGATTTTACAAAAATAAACCAAGAAAGAGCAAGATATCGTTTTGTATTAGCGCAGTTGTATCAAGAGTTAGGACATAAAGATAGTGCTGTAACCGTATACCAGGATGTGATAGACATGAACAGAAAAGCGGAGCGCAAATTTGTCATTCAAGCACAAGCAAAAAAAGCAACGCTTTTTGATTATCAAAAAGGAGATGTGGCATTGTTCACTAAAACCTTTGACAAATTAATAAATGACCGAGAAAACCGCCCATTTAAAGATTTGATTTTTCATCAAATGGCTTTATTTCATGACAAGCAAAACAACCAAGAACAAGCAGTTGAGTTGTATAATGAATCCTTAAAATCAAATTCTAAAGATCCTTACCTAGTAGCTTCAAACTATAGAAATCTGGGGAATATGTATTTTAGAAATACAAAATATCCTATTGCAGCTAAGTATTATGATAGTACATTGGTAAAACTTAATGATAAGACTAGAGAGTTTGCAAAAATCAAGAAAATTAGAATGGATCTTGATGAGGTTATTTTATATGAAACCATTGCCAATAGAAATGACAGTATCCTGCGGGTTTTAGCCATGAGTACACCAGATAGAATTGCGTATTATGAAAAACACATTGCTGTACTCAAAGAAAAAGAAGAACAAAAACGAATACTAGAAGAAAAAAACAAACGCATTGCTGAAAATTTAGCTGCAAATTCATCGATTAATTCACCAGATCCAGCTATAAATTTAAGTCCGCTACCCCCAGCAGGAAAAAACGCTATGCTTCCGCCATCAGGGAACGCACCTATTTCACAACAAGCACTCAGCACCTTTTATTTTTACAATCCCACCACAGTAGCTTTTGGAAAAGTAGAATTTAAGAAAAATTGGGGAGATAGAGAAGCAATAGGCAATTGGAGAATGCTAAAAGCTATATCAAATGCAAGTTCAGCAAACGGTGATACTAATTCGCCACTTACAAGCGCAGAAGGATTATCATCAACAGCTCTTGCAGAGCAATTCACTACTGATTTTTACATCAAGAAATTACCTACTGAACAAGCCGACTTGGATAAGTTAAATAAAGACCGAAATGAGGCATACTATCAATTAGGAATAATCTACAAAGAAAAATTCAAAGAAAATCAATTGGCAATAGCCAAGTTAGAGCAATTACTTTTAAATAATCCTGAGGAAAAACTAGTATTGCCTACTTTGTATAATTTGTATAAATTATACCAAATTACTGATGTGAGTAAAGCAACAGCTATAAAACAAAAAATAGAGACTCAATTCCCTAATTCACGCTATACTCAAATTATAAGCAATACCAGCTCAAGTTCAGTAGCTGTAGAAGAAACTCCAGAAACAACGTATAACAAATGGTATAGAATTTTCCAAAGTGAAGAGTACGTAACAGTATTAGAAAACATAGACCCATTAATTACACAATTTTCAGGTGATGCTATAGTGTCAAAATTTGAATTGCTTAAGGCCAATACCATAGGTAAACTAAGAGGAATAACGGCTTTTAAAAATGCGTTGCAAGATGTTGCTGATAATTATCCAAATAGCGAAGAAGGTAAGAGTGCCGTGCTTACTTTAAAAGAGCAAATTCCATTTTTAGAAAAAATAGATTTCAAGACAACAGAAAGCGGTAAGTGGAAAGTATTGTACACCATAGGGAAAAAAGATGCCGAAGCCACTAAACTCTTAACAGTTAAATTAACCAAATTTATAAAAGATAACGATTTAACTGAATTGTCTTTGTCATTTGATGTGTATAATGAAAAAGAAAATTTCATCACAATCCACGGATTTAATTCTAGTGCATTTGCAACGAACATCACAACAAAAATACTAGCATTAAAACCTACTGGAAATGTGCCAAATGCCATTGTGATTAGCAATGATAATTATAAAGTAATCCAAATTAAAAAAAATCTTGAGGCTTATCTAGGTCTAAAAAAATAAACTATGTTTGATAAAAAGCAAAAACCATACACTGATCTTTTAGGTAAAACAAATAGAATTGTAGAAGCTACAACAATCACTGGAGACATATCCTCTAAGGCTGATTTTAGACTGGATGGAAATTTAATTGGAAATTTTCATTCAGAGGGTAAAATTGTTATTGGCCCGCTGGGTAGCGTTAAAGGAGACATAATTTGTAAAAGTGCTGATATAGAAGGAAAATTTGAAGGTAAAATTCAAGTAACGGAACTTTTAAACATTAAAGCAACTGCACGTATTAACGGTGAAGTTCTTGTGGGGAAACTTTCTGTAGAACCCGGAGCTGATTTTACGGCTACTTGTACCATGAAAATGATGAATACAAGTCAAACACCAAATGACAGTGAAAAAGGAACCAAAAAATAGTACGGTTAATAAGTGGCTTGTATTTATGGGAATACCCTTCCAAATGGGAATTGTCATTTTTTTATTCACTTATTTAGGAATATGGCTGGACGGAAAATATACTCATGGAACAACCCCTTGGTTTACCATTGGGCTATCTTTATTTTCTGTTTTTGTTGGGCTATATAATGTCATACGTCAGGTGAACAACATTAATAAAAATAATAAATGAGCAAATTAATTACGTTTTTAAAATATTGTATACCCTTTACCTTACTATTGTATTTTGCACAGCAATATGCAACAACGGCTTTAGGATCTCAACACGATTTTTTTTACACAACTTGGAGTATTTATTTATTTCAATTTATATCATCATTACTCCTATATATAATACTGCTTTTTGTTCATTCAAAATTACCAGAATATACGGGGTTTGCTTTTATGGGGATTACTTTTTTTAAAATGATGGCTTCGGTTGTTTTTTTAATTCCTTTGATACAAGCAAAGGGGAGAGAAACTAATTTAGATATCGCTGCATTCTTTATCCCGTATTTCCTATTTTTGTTTTTTGAAACTGTATTTTCAATACGATTGATAAATAAAAGATAAGTTACTTGAAAATAATGCAATGCGATTGTAAAATTCATTTTTTAAAATCATCATTATAATTTTCAATTTTCAATTAAATATGTACCTTTGCAAAAAATTTTAAAAACGTTAAATCAGATACTCAATTAATAATGGTAATTTCAAAAAAATCACTTCAATTCCTGTTAGTAACTTTTCTAGCGTGTATGCCATTGGTTACTTTCGCAAATGAAAGCGCGGATAGTCTTCAAAACCATACTGAAAGTGCAGCTACAATTGCAGCGCCACATGGAGAATCGGGTCATTCTGAGAAAAAAAAGTTTGATGCTACAGAACTTATTAATGATCACATTGGAGATTCTCATGAATTTCATATTGCTGATTGGAATGGTCATCCTATAACATTTTACTTGCCTGTAATTTTATGGACTAATTCTGGTTTAGAAATTTTTTCATCAGAGCAGTTTCACCATGATAATGAAGCTCACCATGCAATTGATGTAAACGGTCAAAAATTAGTTCGTTACAATGAAGTAATTTATTACGCAGATAAATTTGAAACTCTTACTGCAGACCAGAAAAAAAATGGTGCTTTTGAATTTGATGCAAGACCACTTGATTTTTCAATAACTAAGAATGTTTTTTCAATGTTCATGTCGGCTATAGTTTTGTTTATTTTATTTTTATTGGTTGCACGTTCTTACAATAAAAACCAAATGGCACCAAAAGGTATTGCTGGTTTCTTAGAGCCACTTGTAACTTTTGTTAGAGACGAAATCGCAATTCCTAATATTGGAACAAAAAAATACGCGAAGTTCATGCCTTATTTATTGACCGTGTTCTTTTTTATCTGGATCAATAACTTAATTGGTTTAATTCCGTTTTTTCCATTCAGTTCTAACTTAACGGGTAATATCTATTTTACTTTTGTATTAGCATTTATTACGTTTATAGTAACAACATTAAGTGGTAATAAAGATTATTGGGGACACATATTAACGCCACCAGTACCTAAAGCATTGTACCCTATTATGATTCCTGTAGAAATCATTGGGATGCTTACAAAACCATTTGCTTTAATGATTCGTTTATTTGCAAACATTACAGCAGGTCACATCATTATCTTGAGTTTAATTTCATTAATTTATATTTTTGAAACTGCGTGGGTATCGCCAATTTCTGGAGCTTTTGTTTTGTTTATGAGCGTTCTAGAAATGTTAGTTGCTGCTTTGCAAGCGTATGTATTTACCTTGTTATCAGCATTGTTTATTGGTCAGGCTGTTGCTGAACATGACCATCATTAATTTGAGTTTTATTAATTATTAACTATATAAATTTACTATTATGGTATTAGCTGGAATTGGAGCTGGATTAGCAGTAATCGGAGCAGGTCTAGGAATTGGAAAAATTGGTGGTTCTGCAATGGATGCTATCGCTCGTCAGCCAGAAGCTGCTGGAAAAATCCAAACTGCTATGATTATCGCTGCTGCACTTATTGAGGGTGTTGCACTTTTCGCAGTAGTAGTTGCGTTAATCGCAAAATAATTGAAATCTAAAATTTCCTGTAGCGGTTGGCTACAGGAAGTTTTTTTATTGAAAAATAATTTTATTAAATATATAAGAATATGGAATTAACTTCACCAGAAAGTTTAATATTTTGGACCACAATTATTTTTGTAGTTTTCTTTTTGCTTCTCAAAAAATTTGCTTGGGGTCCTATTTTAGGAGCTGTAAAAAGTCGTGAGGAATCTATCAACAATGCATTAGCATCTGCTGAGTCTGCTCGTCTTGAAATGAGAAATCTTACTGCTAGTAATGAGCGTATTTTACAAGAAGCGCGTTTAGAGCGTGATGCTATGTTAAAAGAAGCACGTGAAATGAGAGAGAAAATGATTGCTGATTCTAAAGCTGATGCGCTAGCAGAAGGTGCTAGAATGATTGAGCAAGCAAAAGTTGCTATTGCAGCAGAAAAAAATGCAGCAATGGCTGAATTGAAATCTCATGTTTCTACATTATCTTTGGACATTGCAGAGAAATTATTAAAAAGCGAATTATCTAACAAAGAGGCTCAAACTAAACTAGTTGAGAACATGTTAGGAGACGTAAAATTAAACTAACATTATGTCAGGAACTAGAGCAGCAATTCGTTATGCGAAAGCAATTTTAGAAATCGCACAGTCAAAAGGTGTGGCTGATGCTGTCAATGCTGATATGAAAACTATTGCATTGACTGTTACAGAAAATCTAGAATTGAAAAACTTTATTGAAAATCCAACTTTAAAAGTTGATCAAAAACAAAGTGCTTTACTAGAGGTTTTTGCTGATGCAAATTCTGTGACTAAAAGTTTATTTCATTTGTTATTTGAAAACAAAAGATTTGAAATTCTAGGTGCTATTGCATTAGAATACAATGGTTTGTTTGACACAATGAACGGAGTTGAAGTAGCAACTGTTACTACTGCTGTTCCTATGGATGAAGCTTTAGAGGCCAAAGTTTTAGCTAAAATAGCTACTTTGTTTGATAAGAAAATTACAATTATCAATACGGTAGATCCTGCTATTATAGGAGGTTTTATTATTAGAATAGGTGACAAGCAGTACAATGCTTCTGTTGCAAACAGATTACAAGTTTTAAAAAGAGAATTAAGTAACTAATTTTTATTACACATTAAGTGTCTAAATTATAAATTAAGATGGCGGAAATTAAACCTGCTGAAATTTCAGCAATATTAAGAAAGCAAGTAGAAGGTTTTGAATCTGGTGCTACACTAGAGGAAGTAGGAACTGTACTTCAAGTTGGAGACGGTATTGCTCGTATTTACGGGCTTTCAAATGTGCAATATGGTGAGTTAGTTGAATTTGAAAACGGACTTGAAGCTATTGTATTGAACCTTGAAGAAGACAATGTGGGTGTGGTACTTTTAGGACCATCTACAGGAATCAAAGAAGGATCTACTGCAAAAAGAACACAACGTATTGCTTCTCTTAAAGTAGGAGAACAAATGGTAGGTCGTGTTGTTAATACACTAGGTTTTCCTATTGATGGAAAAGGACCAATAGGTGGAGATTTATACGAGATGCCATTAGAAAGAAAAGCTCCTGGAGTTATCTTCCGTCAGCCAGTTACTGAGCCATTACAAACAGGTATCAAAGCAGTAGATGCAATGATCCCAGTAGGTCGTGGACAACGTGAGCTAGTTATTGGTGACCGTCAAACAGGTAAATCAACTGTTTGTATTGACACCATCTTAAATCAGAAAGAATTTTACGATGCTGGGAAACCGGTATTTTGTATCTACGTAGCTATTGGACAAAAAGCTTCTACTGTAGCAGGAATTGCTAAGATGTTAGAAGAAAAAGGTGCTATGGCGTATACTGTGATTGTTGCAGCTAATGCATCTGATCCAGCTCCAATGCAAGTTTATGCTCCATTTGCAGGTGCTGCTATTGGAGAATATTTTAGAGATTCAGGTCGTCCAGCTTTAATTGTTTATGATGATTTGTCTAAACAAGCTGTTGCTTACCGTGAGGTTTCTCTATTATTAAGAAGACCACCGGGACGTGAGGCGTATCCTGGAGACGTTTTTTACTTACACAGTCGTTTATTAGAGCGTGCTTGTAAAGTAATTGCTGATGACGGAATTGCTAAAAACATGAATGATTTGCCAGATTCTTTGAAATCAATTGTAAAAGGGGGTGGTTCATTGACTGCTTTACCAATTATTGAGACTCAAGCTGGTGACGTTTCTGCATACATCCCAACAAACGTAATTTCGATTACAGATGGTCAAATTTTCTTAGATGGAGATTTGTTTAATTCAGGGGTTCGTCCAGCGATTAACGTAGGTATTTCGGTATCTCGTGTTGGAGGAAATGCACAAATTAAATCAATGAAAAAAGTAGCTGGTACTTTAAAACTAGATCAAGCTCAATTCCGTGAATTGGAAGCGTTTGCTAAATTTGGTTCTGATCTTGATGCTGTTACTTTAAACGTAATTGAAAAAGGAAAAAGAAACGTTGAAATCTTAAAACAAGGTTTGAATGATCCTTATACTGTTGAAGATCAAGTTGCTATTATTTATGCAGGATCAAAAAACTTGTTGAAAAACGTACCTGTTTCTAAAGTTAGAGAATTTGAGAAAGATTTCTTAGAATTCTTAAACGCTAAACACAGAGGAACTCTTGATGCGTTAAAAGCAGGAAAATTGACTGACGAAATTACAGATGTAATTGAAACTGTTGCAAAAGAATTATCAGCAAAATATAACTAATTTAGTGAAAAGTGAAAAGTGAATAGTATAACTGTTCACTTTTTACGATTCACATTTCACTATACACAAAATGGCAAATTTAAAGGAAATCCGTAATAGAATTACTTCCGTTTCATCTACGATGCAAATAACATCGGCAATGAAAATGGTTTCTGCAGCAAAGCTAAAGAAAGCACAAGATGCAATCACAGCTATGCGCCCTTATGCCGAAAAATTGACAGAACTGCTACAAAATCTTTCTGCTACATTAGAAGGTGATGCTGGTGGTGAATATACCACACAACGCGACATTAAAAAGGTATTATTAGTTGTAGTAACTTCAAATAGAGGTTTAGCTGGAGCTTTTAACACCAATGCTATAAAAGAAGCTAAAAGTCGTTCTGAATTTTATGCAGGAAAACAAGTTGATGTTTTTGCAATAGGTAAAAAAGGAAATGACGTTTTAAGCAAAACTTTGCCTGTAGTTGCAAATTATAGTACTGTTTTTGATGATCTTACTTTTGATAATGTTGCAAAGATTGCTGATGAGTTGATGGCTAAATTTGTTGCTGGTGAGTATGATAAAATTGAGTTGATCTACAACCAATTTAAAAATGCTGCTACACAAATTGTCCAAACTGAACAGTTCTTGCCTTTAGCAGCTCTGAAAACAGATGTTGTTGTTGCTCCAGGTGATTATATTTTTGAGCCTTCAAAAGAAGAAATTGTTTTGACCTTGATTCCAAAATCATTAAAAACACAATTGTATAAAGGCATCCGTGATTCTTTTGCTTCTGAGCATGGAGCACGTATGACAGCAATGCACAAAGCAACTGATAATGCAACGGAATTGAGAAATCAATTGAAATTGACTTATAATAAAGCACGTCAAGCTGCAATTACCAATGAAATCTTGGAGATTGTAGGTGGAGCAGAAGCTTTAAAAGGATAGTAATTATTTACACACAAATAGAAAAAGAGCCAACATAACGTTGGCTCTTTTTTTTGTGGTTAGCTCTTCTTTTTGAATGTTTTAAATGGTTTTTCTGTACTTGTGATGACTAGGGACGTTCCCATAATGGAGTCAATTTGTTTTTTATCTATAGTCTCTAACCAAGAATATTTTACTGTTTTTATATTTTGCCAGGGATTTGTATTTACTGTTTTTTCTATTTCAGGTAAAGCAGTTTTACCTTTTTTTTGGGCGTAAGATGTTGTAGTGAATACGGAGAAGCATATCGAAAAGAAGATGTATTTTTTCATTTTTTTTGTACTGAAATAGCTATAATTATATTTCAAATAGTATGCCAATTCGTTAATTAGCTTAAAGTTTCTGTAATAAAATTCACGACTAGTTTTAAGTATAGTATGATTATTTTCAGTAGTAGTGTGATCATTTTATGTGTAGTATTTTTTTACGATTTTATTAGGATTCTTTAGATGTGAAAAAGGAAATATTTCTATATGAATTTTAATGTATAAGATTAATTTAACTTCAAAGTCTATAGGGTCATATAGGATAGATCTAAAATGAAGTTTATGGATTCAGCTCCTTTTTTGAGTCTGATCGCATCTTTTTGTATGTTTCATAGCTGGCTAGTGCCACTGAAAAAAAGAGGATTAAAAATATGTGTTCTAAGTCCAATACTTTGTAGATGTCGTTGTTTTTTTCATCTTTAAAAAAATTTCGGATAAGTAAAATGAACACAATTAGAAGTATGTTTTGCAACGTTTGAGTAATAAAGTATTTCATTAGATGAGGCTTTTAAACTTCAGTATACTAGTAGTAACTGAAAAGATAGACTTTTCAGATAAATTTTGTAGGTTTTAGGTACTTGAAGTCAGAACTTATTTTTATTGATTTAGTTTTGTCATATCGTTGACTCTCATTTTAAAATATATTTTTATAAACACTAAAGCGATAAACAATCTATAGCCTCTGTATACCCAAATATTAACTGGGAAAGAGAATAATCCGTAGGTGTCTCTGATCTCAATTAAGGAATAAATTAAGTTTATGGTAAAGAAAATTCCAAAGAATAAATAAAAGTTTTTGGGTAGTTTCATTTGTTAGGTATCGTATGGTATTGTTCCCATTAGTCCAGCCATAAAATTAGCCCAATCAGAAATTATCTCAACTGATGCAGCAATAAGCACAAAAAGTGCAGTGAAAATAGTTTCTTTTATAGTTTTTACTTTTGCACTATTTAATTGATCTAAAAATGGTTGTAAATTCATTTTTTCATTTTTTTAAAATCCTTTTTTTAAAAAAGTTTCTCGAGAACTTTTATGCTCATTTTTTAATGGAGATCGTAGCTTTATAAACTCCATGCTCTGTATTTTTTTTAAGGGTTACCTACCAGCTGAATTATTCCCTTTTTTTGATAAAGCTTATATTTTTGACTATCGTTTTATTTTTTAATGCTTTTCATTTCTGAGGTCAAAACTAGGATTGTTGTTGAGGATGTGCAAATACTTGTTATCGGAATTCCGTGAATTCCGATAAGTTATATTTTTAAAATAATGAAAATCAACACAATACAATTAACCTAGAAATGTAGTTTTTTACAGCATTTTAATTTATATAATCTACTTTTGCACTAAACCAAACGACAATGACTAACCAACAATTTTTAAAAATAGTGCTTCTGGTACTGTTTCCTTTCTTTTTATGGTCGCAAACGATATCTGATAAATCTTTACTGTCGTACGATACTATTGATAATAATTATTTTAAAGTTGAAGGAAATGCTAAAAAGCAATTAGCGTGGGCTAAAGTATATCTAGAGAAATCTAAAAAAGAGAATAAAGCAATCCGAAAAGCTAGAGGCTATTATTTATACGCTATTCTTTATTACGAGGATCAACCACTCAAAGCCATTAGATATCTTGATAGTGTAATAAAATATTCAAAAATAGAACCGAACAAATTTTTTCCTGCAGCCGCCTATTGTGAGAAAGCGGGACTACTAGTAGACTTACGTAAATTTGATGAAGCATTGCTAAATTTTAACTTGGCAGAACAAGTCGCCTTAAAAACAAATATTGATTATTATTATGTAGTTCGAGACTATATTGGGACCACGAAATCCGAAGAAATGGGGGAAGTAGAGGAAGCGTTACAATTGTACCATGAAAACTATAAATATTACAAAACGAAAGATTATCGAGGGGATTATTACTCCTATTGGTTTCAAAACACAATATTTGGATTAGCAGATTGTCATAAGTCTTTGAAGCAAACAGACTCAACTACGTTTTATAATAAGTTAGGCTACAAAGAAGCTACGATTACTAAAAACAAACGATACCAGCTGATGTTTACTTTGAATGAAGGAGCCAATCAAGTAGATAAAAGAAATTTTAGAGCTGCTCTAGATAGTATCAATAAAGCATTGCCAGGTTTAATCAAAGTAAAAAACACGGGAAATGTGCTAGCTTCGTATTTTTATTTAGGAAGATCTTATGTAGGTTTAGGAGATAAATTATTGGCGGTTCAAAATTTTATAAAAGTGGATTCTATGTACCGCGTTAGAAAAAAAATTACACCAGAATTTGTAGGAGGTTATTCTTATTTGATTGAGTATTATAAGCAGACTGGAGATAAGCAGAATCAACTAAAATACTTAACAACCTACATGGAAATAGATAGTGTGCTACAAAAAAATTACAAACACTTGAGTAAAGTTTTGCGCGATGAGTACGATACCCCGCACTTAATTGCAGAGAAAGAAGCCTTAATACAATCTTTGGAAAAAAAGCAGTCTGCTTCTTATATATGGATTGTAGTTTTAGTTGTGGGCGTGGTAGGATTGATTGGCTACCAATTTTACTTAAAAAAACAACACCAAAATCGATTTGAAGCAATTCTGAATCCAGCCATACCTATAGCAGAAAATAGTACTGTTCTAGAAACACAGTCTACCACGCATGATGCAAAAGAAAACCAAGTACAACAGAGTTTATCAGATGAAATAATACTTGAATTACTGGAAAAATTAACAGTATTTGAAAACGATAAAGGCTTTATAGAAAACACAATTTCTATTCAAAAACTGGCTTTGCAACTAAACACCAATACTAAATATTTGTCTAAAGTTATCAATGAACAAAAAGGGAAAACGTTTGTACAATACATCAATGAGCTCCGAGTAAATGAAGCAGTTTTGCAATTGCAAGCACAACCTGTTTTGCAAAATTATACCATAGCTTCCTTAGCAATTGAGTTTGGTTTTAATTCGGCGGAAGCCTTTTCGGCTGCTTTTTATAAAAAGTATAAAATCAAGCCTAGCTTTTTTATCAAAGAGTTAAGTAAAACGAGACATAGTTAATAGTCTTAAAATAAGTAAATAGAATTTTAGGTATCGGAATTCACGGAATTCCAGTAACAACTTTACATTTCTATTTACAGGAATCGTTCAACTTTAATACATTTGAACCATTAAAATTACCTTAACTATGAAATTATTACCGCTTTATTATTTTACTTGTTTTCTTTTTATTTCAAATTTTGTAAACTGTTTTTCTCAAGAGAACACGACTAGCAGTAATTTACTCACCACAAAGCAAGATGGTTTATTAAATAATTGGTTTCAAAAAGACGAGCTGCAGGACAGCATTCCAGGTATTTCCTTAGATAAATGGTATAAACAAAATAAAAAAGTATCAAAAGCAAAGGAAATAATTGTAGCAGTTATTGATACTAAAATTGATTTAAAACACGAAGATTTACAAAATCAAATATGGATCAACACAAAAGAAATTGCAAATAATGGAGTGGATGATGATGGCAATGGTTATGTGGATGATAGGAATGGTTGGAATTTTCTAGGTTATAAAAATGGAGGATCGGTCGTGTGGAATAGATACGAATTTGTTCGAATTGTGGATGAGTGGGGGTCTTTATTTAAAGATAAAACAGAATCAGAAATTGTTATTCAAGAAAAACATAAATATCTAGAATTTAAAAGAGCACATAAGCTTCTTGATGACGAAAATAAATTTTATAAGAATTGGTTAAAATCGTTAAGGCATCACGTTGATGTATTTCCATTGGTAAAGGACACCTTAAAACATTTTTTCCCACAAGAAGACTATACATACCAACAATTAGATAGTCTGTATAATAAGTACAAAATAAATGATAAAAGTTATGGTAAGAGACGCAATGATAATGACAAAGATTTAGGAGCATTAATTTTTTACATGATGGTAAGTCTAGAGGTGGGTCAGAGAACTTTTGAAGATATAAAGCAACAAGAAATGCTACTTGATTCAATAGTAAATAAGTCCTTAAGCATAGAGTACAAGGATAGAGGATTAAATGAAGATCAGCAAAAGTTTTTAAAGAAAGTAAGTGGAAATAATAACGTGAACACAACCGTTTTTTTTAAAAGTTTGGAAGAGAATCATAGCACAATGGTATCGGGTATCATTGGAGCAAATAGGAGTAACAGTATAGGAATAAAAGGTATAGCACAAGATGTCAAAATTATGCCAATAGTTATTTCTTCCCATGGCGATGAACATGATAATGATATTGCTGCAGCAATTCGTTACGCAGTTGATAATGGAGCGAAAGTCATCAACATGTCTTTTGGAAAAGAATTTTCTTTGCATAAAAAATGGGTAATAGACGCTTATAAATATGCCGAAAAGCATAATGTTTTGCTGGTTCATGCTGCAGGGAATAATGGTTTTAATGTTGATGAAAATCCATATTATCCTAGTGATGTTGATTACGAAAACCCAGATGAAGTTGTAGAAAATTTTATAACAGTGGGTTCAATATCTCAAAAAATAGATAGTAATTTTGTGTCTGAATTCTCTAATTACGGTAAAAAAAATTTGGATTTATTTGCTCCTGGAGATAAAATTTATACCGCTACAGCTGGAAATAGTTATGCGTATGATTCAGGAACTTCACTAGCAGCACCTATGGTTTCTGGAACAGCGGCTTTGATTTGGTCGTATTTTCCTAAACTTACGGCAAAGGAAGTGAAGCAAATTATTCTAGAATCCGGAACGGCTTATGAAATCGAGGTTTTGATCCCTGGTGGTGAGGGTAAAAAAGCTAAATTTTCTGAACTCTCTAAATCAGGTAAAGTATTAAATGTTTATAAAGCGATGGAACTAGCAGAAAAAGTGAGTAAAAAGTAAAGAATTTATAACTCCTGTCTATTTTATTTGTTGACTTTTTTCCAAAAAATCACCCCCAAATAGTGTCTAACTATTTGGGGGCAGTTCATATCCTGTTGCAAATCCCTTTTTTAGATTAACGCTATTAAACTTGCATCTTCAACCTAAGGTATCAAACGGTCCAAACGAAGTTTTGCAAAAAGTTCATAGAAGGAATCTTCGGTATTTTTAAAAACGAGAAAACCTAGTTTTCTACTTTTAGACATATCTGTATTTACTTCTATAGGTCGACCTAGGTCAAGATCAGTATGCCAAGGCGAAGCAAGTTGGTGAAGATCCATTTCTTTAAGCCCATTATCAGCAGCGATTTTTTTCCAAACTTCGCTATCTTGTTGCATTTGTTGTTCCAGAGGATGTGTAGTTCCATCATATCCTTTTACTTCGAGTCCAAACGAATCTCCTATTTTTTTCCAAAGCCATTTCCATCGAAAAAAGTCGCCATTGACTACATTGAAAGCTTCGTTAAATGCTTGCTCAGTTGTAGAAGCCCAAATTAAATGTGCTGCTAATACTTCAGCATCAGTCACATCTGAAAGTCCGTTCCATTGCGCCTCTGAACCTGGCCATTGAAATGGTTTGCCAGTTGCTTTACAAATACTAGCATAGACAGCAAGTGTTGTACCCAAGTTCATTAGGTTTCCAACTGCTTTTCCAATTACTGTATGTGGACGGTGAATGCTCCACGTAAATCCATCTCGAGCAGCAGCAGCATAGACTTCATCTTCTTGTGCGTAATAAAAATTATCGATGTCTAAACGCGGTTGTTCTTCCCTAAACGGAGTTTCGGGCAAAAAACCTTCTTTGGCGTAAGCCTCAAATGGTCCTAGATAATGTTTGAGTCCTGTTACTAAAGCTACGTGTTGAACTGATTTTTTAGGAGATAAAACATCTAATAAATTCCGAATCATTAAGCTGTTAACTCGTATGTTTTCGAGTTCAGAATCTTGACGCATCCACGTTGTAATGTATACGTGCGTAGGCGTTATATCTTGCAAAGCTAGTTTTAAACTCTCAAGATCCAATAGATTGGCAACTACGGGTTGCAGTTTAGTAATGTCTTCGCTTGGGTTGCGGGCTAATCCATATGTTGTCCAACCTTTGTTTATTAGTTGCTGAGAGAGTGCGCTTCCCGTTATTCCGGTTGCTCCCACTACAAGTGCTATATTTTTCATATACGTATTTTTAAATTTGTAGACACAAAATTCATCAATACAAATAGGAAAGCAAAGGATCTATATCACATAAAACAAGTGACATAGATCACATTAATGTGAGAGTCTGCTCAAGGTTTCTCGAGAAATTCCGAGGTAGGAGGCTACTAAAGTTTTAGAAAGACGCTGAATCAAGTTTGGATATAATTGAATAAATTGAGTATAACGCTCCTCTGAATTTTTGCTCATTAGTGAAAGAACCCTATTTTGAAGTGCAATAGAACCTGCTGTCATTTTTTGTAAAAAAAAGAATTCGATTTTTGGTAGCTCGCTACATAATTTAGTTCTGTTTTCTAGCGAAATGTAATAAGTTTGTGCATCCTCTAAACAATCAATGTTTAATGTAGCATTTTGTTCGTTATAAAAACCTTGATTATCCGTGATCCACCAATCTTCCATTGCAAATTGTAAAATATGACTTTTGCCTGATTTGTCTAAATAAAATGATCTGAGCAATCCTTTTACAACAAAATGAACGTAAGGAACTGAGTTTCCTTGTTGCAGAATATATTGGTGTTTTTTGTACTTTCCTATTGAAAAATAAGAAAGTACCACTTGAAACTCAGCATCCGTTAATGGTACAATTTTATCGATTTGATTTTTTAAAATTTCTTGCATCTGGATGTTTCTTACTGTTTAGGTAAAAATACACTTAAAATAGTCTATTTAAATAGCAGGAGATAAACATCGCACAAATATTAGGAAATAAAGTCTGCTATTTTACTAAACAAGGTTTATGATTTTACAAGTAGCAGTTTTTTAATTTTAATGAATCTTTATTTGTAAATTATTGAAAATCATAATTTTAAAAAATATAATTTTAGCCATGAATGCAAGCTGTAAGCTGTTATTTCAAGAGTTACGTTATAGATATCACTTATTTATTTTAAAATTTTCGATTAGATTTCTCAAAAATTCATCCCATCATCACTTTTAATCTCATTCCTTTTTCTCTAATTTTACATTTTTGAAAAGCAAATATGAAATTAGAACTTAAAGAACTGACTACTAAACAGGAAATGCTAGCTAACATTGAGGTGATGCGTTTTTTGTACCCAACATTTACCCTAGAAAAATACGATGCGTATCTCACCGAGATGATTCCGCACAACTACAGGCAAATAGCAGTCTATGAAGATGGTGTTTGTGTGGGAACTTCGGGATTGTGGTCTGGGACAAAATTGTGGTCTGGTAAATATTTAGAAATTGACAATTTTATTGTACATCCAGATCATCGTTCAAAAGGAATAGGTAAAATAATGACTGATTATGTAGATGCAGTAGCCAGAGAAACAGGCTGTACCATGATTGTACTCGATGCTTTTACAGGTAATTTTACAGCACATCGGTTTTATTACAATCAAGGATACGCGCCTAAAGGATTTCATTTTTTAAAAATTATTAACGAAGACGGTTTAAGCTAAAACGCATTGGTATGAAAACAAGCTTTGTAAATATCCTATTTTTAGTGTTCGTATGTAGTTTTATCTCTTGTGGAACAAATCAAGATTTTCAATCGCACTTTCCTCAAAAAATAAAAAAAACATTTGTCCAAAAAAACACTTTTTTTATAGAGTTTGATCAACCATTGTTAGCAAATTTAGAACTCATTTCATTTCATTATAACAAGCAACACGCAGCCTTGCAAAGTGCTTCACAGTTATCGTTCACAGGAATCTTGAAAGCCACTGCAGCAACCACTGATCTTATTTTGGACGTAGATCCAGCCAAAGAATATGGCAATAAAGCACCCGCAATACACCAACCCAAATTTAAGCTAGAACCTAACCAAGCCGTTTTAGAATATAAATTAAATCACAAAACGTATTTTTATAAAATAAAAAACGTGGTAATCCAGCAATAGCTTAAATAAGAACCGTTTTAGAAAGGCTATACATCAAGCGGGTGGTAGACTAAAACAAAACACCACCGCAAGCAATTGCAGCAAAGAATTTCTTATTTTTGTCGCTTTAATTTTAATACACATACCATTTTGGGATTATATAAAAGTCTTTTTAAACAAACAGCTATTTACGGTCTAGCCACGGTTATTCCCAGGATGTTTAGCTTTTTTTTAGTACCCTTGTACACAAAATACCTACCTGTAGAAGAGTTTGGTAAAGTGTCTATGATTTTTGCTTGGCTTATTATTTTTAATGTTGTTTTGTCCTATGGTATGGAAACTGCTTTTTTTAGGTTTTACAACAAGGAGACCAATAAAAAATCGGTTTTAGAAACTGCCTCAGTATCTATCTTTTGGACCTCCTTATCTTTTCTATTTTTAGCGCTACTGTTTCGCAATAAATTAGCCCTATGGTCAAATATAGATGTCCAATACATCACCTATACCATTTGGGTTCTTGTACTAGATGCGCTAGTAATAATTCCCTTTTCTAAGTTAAGAGTACAACAAAAACCGTTGCAGTATGCCGTTATAAAAATAGGAAACGTAACAGTCTATCTTTTGCTTAATTTGTTATTCCTAGTGTACTTGCCACATTTTGCAAAGTCAAATCCGAGTCATTTTTTTAGTACATTATACCAAGAAGAATATCAAATAGGCTATATTTTTGTGTCAAATATTGTATCCAGTTTGCTCACTTTTGTAGTATTGTCACCTGATTATTTAAAACTAAAATGGCATTTTGATTTCCAGCTTTGGAAACGCATGATGCAATACGGAATGCCTATTATGGTAGCTGGACTCGCATTTGCCATCAACGATCAGTTTGACAAAATTTTATTGGGAGAACTACTACCAGCCAATATTGCCGATGCAGAGGTGGGCGTATATTCCGCTTGTTACAAACTCGGTTTGTTTATGGTCTTGTACCGTACGGCCTACACCTTAGGTATCGAACCTTTCTTTTTTAGCCATGCTCATAGTAAAGATGCACCACAAACCTATGCCACAATAACCAAATATTTTGTCATTTTTGGGTCGTTCATATTACTCTCCGTTATCGTTTTTGCCGATGTTTTAAAGGTAATCATGATTCAGGACGAGTCCTATTGGGAAGCCATGAAAGTAGTGCCATTAATTATTTTGGCTAATTTTTTCTTAGGCATCTACACCAACCTTTCCGTTTGGTACAAACTCATTGATAAAACGTATGTAGGTGCTTACATCTCAATCGTAGGAGCCATCATCACACTAGCGCTCAATTGCCTGCTAATTCCAACCATGAGTTATTACGGATCGGCCATAGCCACCATAGCCGCTTATGGTAGCATGATGACCATCTCTTATTATTTCGGAAACAAATATTACCCCATACCGTATGACAGCCGTAAAATTTTTATGTATCTCATAATTTCAATCGGTTTTTCAGCGATTTCATTTTACGGATTCCGGGAGAATTATTTCGTAGGAATCCCGCTATTGCTACTGTTCCTTTATTTTATATACCACAACGAAAAAGAATTATTAACCCAAATACTAAAACGTAAAGCAAAGTAGTATCAAATTTTCTAGGAGCTTATCGCGCCCTTCGTTTCAAGCTTTTTCCTAAAATTGTTTTTTTCTACGGCTCAAAAGGAGCTTCTTGCAGTCGCTCTTTTCACCCTCGAAAAAAATACAATTTTATAAAAAAAGGCTTTCCACTTCGGTCACGGCTAAAAAAGCGCACTTCCTAAAAAAGACTATCTGATCCTGAAAACTAGCTCAAACAAATACATTATGAATATCAACATCATCAACAAATCACAACACGACTTGCCTAGCTATGAAACCATCGCCTCGGCAGGAATGGATTTACGAGCCAATATCACAGACCCAATTACTTTAAAACCACTAGAACGAACTATCGTAAAAACAGGTCTTTTTATAGAACTACCTATTGGGTACGAAGCACAAGTAAGACCACGTAGCGGACTAGCCGCAAAAAATGGCGTAACCGTACTGAACGCACCCGGAACTGTAGATGCAGATTATCGTGGAGAAATTGGAGTAATTTTAGTAAATTTATCCAATGAAGATTTTACCATTCAAAACGGGGAACGCATAGCGCAATTAGTTATCGCAAAGCACGAACGCGCCGAGTGGTCTGTAGTTCAAGAATTATCAGAAACTTCTAGAGGTGAAGGTGGTTTTGGTAGTACGGGAGTAAAGTAAAGCCCCCTTACCCCCTAAGGGGGAATTTATAATTACAAATAGAAGAATATAAATTTAAATCCTACTCACCCCTAGTAGTAGTTCCCTTTCGGGGGTTAGGGGGCTCATATGAAAATAATCGTTCCTATGGCTGGTCGTGGATCACGCCTTCGCCCACATACATTAACCATTCCTAAACCATTAATCCCTATTGCCGGCAAACCAATCGTACACCGTTTGGTTGAAGACATCGCAGGAGTTTTAAATCAACAAATTGACGAAGTAGCTTTTATCATTCATGAAAGTTTTGGTCAAAAAGTGGAAGAAGAACTTTTGGCAATAGCTGCAAAACTAGGTGCCAAAGGAACCATTTATTACCAAAACGAAGCCTTAGGAACAGGTCATGCCATTATGTGTGCCAAAGATTCCTTGAGCGGACCAGCGGTAATTGCCTACGCAGACACCTTAATACGTGCCAAGTTTGACTTAGACACAACTGCTGATAGTGTAATTTGGGTAAAACAAGTAGACCAACCAGAAGCTTTTGGTGTGGTAAAATTAAATGCGAACAATGAAATCGTTGAGTTGGTTGAAAAACCAGCGACTTTTGTTTCAGATTTAGCGGTTATCGGGATTTACTATTTCAAAGATATTGCAGTACTTAAAAACGAATTGCAGTTGGTACTGGACAATAACATCATTCACGGAGGCGAATACCAAATCAATGACGGAATAAAACAAATGATGGCCAAAGGCATGAAATTTGTCCCTGGTAAAGTTGAGGAGTGGATGGATTGCGGAAACAAAAACGTGACTGTAGAAACCAATTCTAGAATGTTAGGATTTTTACATAATGATGGTGAATCCTTAGTTGATGAAAGTGTAAAACTAGAAGACGCAACTATTATACCACCTTGTTATATTGGTAAAAACGTAGTGTTGATTAATGCTACTGTTGGTCCAAATGTTTCCCTTGGTGACGGTTGTCATGTTGTAAATAGTACGGTAAAAAACAGTTTGGTACAAACGCATTCGCATATAAAAAATGCCGTTTTAGACAATGCCATGATTGGTAATTACGCTAGTTTTGACGGTAATTTTACCAGCATCAGTATTGGGGATTATTCTGTTTTAGAATAAAAAAAGCACCAGCGTTTTACAGGTTTTAAGAATTTTTTTAAATTGTGAAACGCTGGCAAAAATAATCAATGTGGTTTTTGTACTAATTGTGATATAATTGAGTTGTAATAAGATATGAAAAACAAAGCTTTTTTACTTTTTATACTTGGAATTTTAGTATTCCCGGCATTTCTATGCGCACAAACAGAACCCGAAGAAATCAAGCTTGATACAGATCAATTTCAAGAACTTTTTTATGAATCGTTACTTCAAAAAGGGATTGAGAATTATGATAAAGCAATTGTTGCTCTAGAAAAAGCTGATAAATTTAAACCTAATGATGCAACCGTTTATTTTGAGCTGGGCAAAAATTATTTAGCTTTAAAAGACTATCAAAATGCCTATACCTCATTTGAAACGGCTACCAAGCTTGATCCTAAAAACAGATGGTATTGGATAGGGATGTATGATGTAAGTTATGAAACTAAAAACTTTACCCAAGGTATAACAATAATTAATAAATTGATAGAATTTGACCCTAAGTATAAAGAAGATTTAACGTCACTTTATATGGGTACCAATCAGTTTGAAAAAGCGTTGGCACTGATTCAAGAACTCAATGAAACAGTAGGAAAAACAGATAGAAGAGAATTGTACAAAAGCCAGATCTTGGCACAAGGAAAATATCAAAATCTAGAAATCAATAATCTAGAAGAACAAATTGTCAAATATCCGCAGCAGGAATCCAATTATATCAGTCTTATTTTTTTGTATACCAAGAACAATGAAGATGCAAAAGCATTTGAAATTGTAAAAAAGTTAGAAAAAGCAATTCCAAATTCAGAGTGGGCGCAAGTCAGTTTGTTTAAAACATACCTTGACGGCAATGATGCTCAAAAAGCCATTACGGCAATGAATGTGGTTCTAGGAAGTTCTAAAATTGACTCAAAAATCAAGCATAGAATCTTAAATGAATTTTTAATTTTCACACAAAAAAATCCACAGTACGCACCTGATTTAGAAAAAGCAGTCGCCACGTTTAATAATGATACGAGTGTGGATGTAAACAAAGAAATTGGGAAATTTTTTCAAAATAAAAAGCAGTGGGATAAGGCAGTAGTATATTATGAAAAATCAGCTCAAAGAGGATTGGGTGATGTCCTTGAGACTAATTTACTTTTGTTTCAGGCGTACGTGGAGCAGAAAAATTTTAGTAGCCTTGCACCCAAAGCCGAATCTTTGATAGAAACCTATCCGTCACAAGCACAGTTTTACTTTTACGCCGGATTAGCGTACAACCAGTTGCAACAATTCAAGAAAGCAAAGGACTATTTAGAAATGGGCATGGATTATGTAGTAGAAAATAAGGAACTTGAAATCAATTTTAATAAGCAACTAGGAGAAGCCTATAATGGTCTAGGTGATTTTAAGAAAAAAGATTTATTTTTCTCAAAAGCAAATCAATTATTAAAAGAAAAAAAGTAATGAAAAAAGGAATATATGTGGTTTTATTGGCGCTTGTAATGGTTTCTTGTAAATCTAAGGCCGTTGCTGTAGCCACAGTAAAAGAGCCTCTTGTTGAGACAAATGTCATGACGGCCAAAAAAATTATTGAAAACCATTACAACAACAAAACCGATTTTTCAACCCTGTACATCAAATCTAGTGCACGGTATAGTGACGACAAACAAACTCAAAATGTAACCGCCGAAATACGAATCAAGAAAGACGAGCAAATTCTAGTAAGCATTCGTTTTTTAGGAATCACTATGGCCAAAGCCTTGATAACTCCTACCACAGTGAGTTATTATGAAAAAATAAATAATAGTTATTTTGAAGGTGATTTTAGCAGCTTAAGCCAATGGTTAGGAACAGATTTAGATTATTCTAAAATTCAAAACCTGCTGTTAGGTCAGGCGCTTGATGATTTGAGAAAAGGCAAATACACCGAAACAATTTTAGATCAATGCTATAGATTAGATGCTGTAACAAATGAAAACACACAAAAATCATTTTTCTTAGACAGCAATCAGTTTTTAATTCAAAAACAAGAAATTACGCAACCTAAAGAAGAGCGTATGATAAAAGTAGCCTATCTAGGAAGCAAAGAGTATGACAATATGAAACTACCTACAGCCTTACTGATCAATACTTTTCAGAAAAAAGGAAGTACAGAAATCAATTTAGAATACAATTCGGTTTCCTTTAATGAGGAACTTTCTTTTCCATATAGTGTACCAAATGGGTACAAAAGAATTTTAATTAAGTAAATTAGCAAAAATATTTTTTATCTCATGCCAAAATTTATCCTAAGCCTAATTTGTATTTGTATGACTTCATTGTTGTGGAGTCAAGAATCACAACAAGAAAAATTAGAACAACGCAAAGCACAAATTCAAAAAGAAATTAAAGAAAACGAAAAGTTATTACAAACCGTAAAGAAAAAAGAAAAATCTGCGGTAAATGTAGTAGTGATTCAGAGTACAAAAATTAAGCTCAAGGAGAAATTAATTAATACCACCGAAAAGCAAACTAAATTGCTAAAAAATGACATGTATATTAATCAAGTTCAGATTAATAAACTTAAAAAAGAGCTTGAAATTCTAAAAGAGGATTACGCAAAAATGATTGTGAAATCCTATAAAAGTCGTTCTTCTGAGAGTAGAGCTATGTTTTTACTATCATCTGAAAATTTTCTTCAAGCGTATAAAAGAGCGCAATACATGAAGCAGTATACCGGTTATAGAAAAATGCAAGGGGAAGAAATAAAAACAAAAACCGATAAATTAGCAGACTACAATCAGAAATTAGACATTCAAAAAACGGCCAAACAAAAGTTGATTGCCGAAAATGAAAAGGAACGTTTGTCTCTTGAAAAAGAAAAACAAGAGCAACTCAAGTTAGTGAATTCTATTAAAAAAGACAAGAACAAGATTGCGCAAGAAATTAAAAAGCGTCAGCAAGAGTACAGAACCATTGACAGGCAAATCAATAGGTTAATTAGAGAAGCAATTGCCGAGGCCAACAGAAAAGCAGCATTAGAAAAAGCAAAAGCTAATCCTAGTGCTCCAGTATCAAAAGCGGCTGTATCATCATCAAAAATTGAATTAACTCCTGAGGCAAAAATAATCGCCGATAATTTTAGGTCAAATAGAGGTAGACTTCCTTATCCTGTTGAGAAAGGGTTCATATCACTAGGATATGGAAATCAAACGCATCCTATGTTCAATACCATCACGGTTCACAATAGCGGAGTTGAAATTACTACTGATAAAGGAGCAAATGCAAGAGCCGTTTTTGGTGGAGAAGTAACAAGTGTTATTGTAATCTCTCCAGTAAATAAAGCGGTGATGATACAACATGGAGATTATTTTACGGTGTACCAAAATTTAAGTTCCGTTTCTGTGAGTAAAGGTGATAAAGTAAGCATCAAGCAAAGTATAGGAAGGGTACGTACGAATGGTGAAACGGGAAAAACCATAATTAAATTCTTAATACTTCAAAATACAACTTATAATAATCCTGAGGGCTGGCTTTCACCAAGATAAATTATTTTTAAATTTTATAAAAACACTATTGAAATCCTAGGAAATCAATAGTGTTTTTTTGTTACAGTTAATTGATCGTAACTATTTTTGGTAAGTTTCAATTTTGCATGGTAGATTTGTGAATTTTGTTTAACTTTGCATCTAAAATATTAAACAAACATAGGTGTTGAAATTTATTTTGGCACCCCAAATAATAAGACACAACCGTCAAAAATAGTAATTTGAAGAGTTGAAAAGTATAAAAAACATGGAAAATAAGAAACCAGATAACGTTGTTTACAATCAAGAAAAAGGATTCAATGCTAATGTATTGCCGTATGCTACTAATGTAGGTGCGCCAGCTATACGTGTTGATGATGTAGTTTCCTGGAAAAGCAGAGGAATTGATAATGTAAACAAAGAACTCGGGAATAAGTTTAACGAACTCAAATTACAGTACGAAAAGTTAATGCAAGAGTATGAGTGGAATGAATTAGTCTATAGTGCCAAATTTTCCTTTGAACCTGTAATAGGCGAAATTTATCATTTATATAGAGATGCCGAAGGAGTGAATTTCCTGTCCTTAATAGGTCCTAATGAGTGGAACAAAGAGCACATAGGTAGTTTTAAGCTCAATAGTGACAAGAAATGGATAGTGTTGCATGATGCAAGCTCTAGTTTGTTTTAATGCTGTAAGCGTGCCATAAGAGCCATATTAAATGTTTGTATAGTATTTAAATTAGTTTATACTTCTTCATAAAAAAAGGGAGTCCAAAATATAATATTTTGGACTCCCTTTTT
>NZ_QKNZ01000089.1:0-28469 GCF_014156605.1 Flavobacterium sp. SOK18b | reverse complement strand
ATCCAGAAATTGAATCAATTTCTGTAATTAAAACTAAGGAAAGTAAATCTTTTGAAGGAACTTCAACCAAAATTATTAATGATACAATTCATTTTAATTTATTTTACAGTGGAAATAAACACATAACTTTTTATAAAACTAAATCTATAGAGGATGCTAGAGATGCAATTCAAGTATTAGAAAAAAACTTGGAAGTTACTATTTCAGATAAAATAGTGATGTAATCAAAAACACAACCGCTAGCAAATGCTAAAACTCATATTTAGTTTTCGGCAGATTGTTCGTTTGTTTTTACTATTTTCATTGTGCAGTAATGAAAAAACCTCGGTAGCCAAGCCGCTATGAGTTCTAGCATCGACCTATATTCCCGAAGAAATTCGGGATTTTTTTTAGGATTTATTTTTCCAATTCAAACGATGAAAAACACTCAATCGGATAATATCACGATCAAAAAAGTCAACACCGCTAGGGCGTCTTTGATAGCTGTTGAGGTAACCTAACTCGTACGAAAAATGTTTGCTAGCTTGAAAATGAATCGCTGCGTAAATTCTGTTTTGGTCAAAGGTGTTTTTACGGGTTGATTTCCCAGCATTGAACATGATTTCGTCAGAGAGAATGGCTTTTACAGCTTGGTTTTCTTTTTTCCAAAAGGTATAATCCCCTTGCAAGCGGTATCTAAAACGCCATGAAAAAGTACTTCCGGGTAGTAATCCTGAGGAATTAGCATTGTGAATAAAACGTTCCTCCACCTGAAAACGCTGATTGAGTACTATTTTTTTGCCGCTGATTCTCCAAGTCAAGTCTTGTTGCCCGCGGTATTCAGGAATTCTAAAGTCGGGATTGATCTCGGGCATTTGCGTAGTTACCGAAAAATGAGCCAAGCCAGCACCTGTTTCTAGATGGCTGTTTATTCTGTAACGTCCTTGTACACGCAACACATAAACGTTTTGCTGAACGGGTTTTGTGAAAACTCTATTGTCAATTTCAGAATGTAAAGACCATTTTTCACTCAACAGCAATTGGTTGTAGTAGCGTGTCCAAACAATACTTTGATGGTCAACTTTTTTTACGGTTTGTGCTTGTAGCCCCAAACAGAGTAGTGTACAAAAGAAAAGGAATTTATGAGTCATTAGTTTTAAAATGGTTGCAAAGGTATACAAAGTCAACCATTTTAAAGCAGTTACGTATTTGTTGATTCAATTCTTTACCTATAAAAAAAAGCACCGCTAACTTATGTGGTAGCGGTGCTGTATTATAAAAGGATTAAGTTGCTGTTTATAACGAATACTTCAAGGTAATTCCGTAGGTTCTTTGGTCGCCTAAAACACCAGCATAATGCCCAGAATTTCCGCCAGCTGGTAATAATTGCTCAAAGTAATCTTTGTTCAATAAGTTTCGACCCCAAAAGTTAACAGATAATCCTTCGGTTGCTCTAAATCCGAAACGACCATTAAAGATAGCATATCCTTGAACCACCAAGAATTTTGAAGCCGATGGACTTGATGAAAATTCAGAACGTGCATACGAGTCAATTGCTACAAAGAATTTACCTAGGTTGCTAAAAAACTTAGCTGATTTGGTATATTCTCCGCCCAAACTTCCGGCCCATTTTGAAACACCAGGCAAAGTAGTTCCAGACACATCTTTGAAAGACACAGGAGCTCCTGTTTCTTCGAGTGGTAGTGGAGCATTAGTGAATTTAACATATTTACCATCCGTATAACTCAACGCCCCGTTGAAGGCAAAATGCTCGTTGATTACAAAACTAGCATCAACTTCAGCACCTCTTACACGTACTTTGTCTGCATTGGCTAGGTAACCACGATTAACTCCTAATTCAGCTGCTTGCACATTGGTTTGGAAATCTTTGATGTCCGTATTGTACAGAGTCAAGTTTAAAATAGCTCTTTTGAACGGAGAGGTTTTTATTCCAATTTCATAGTGATTTACGTCTTCAGGTCTAATTACAGCAAGATCAGCCAATGTTTGTCCTGCAGCAGGAGTAGGCAAACCGGCTACGTTTACACCCACTGGTTTGTAACTTTTAGCATAAGTAGCGTAGCCATTAATTTTATCAGTTGCTTTATAATTCACTGTTATATTTCCTGAAAAGTCAAACTTGTCTTTGTTAGCAGAGAAAGTTTGGTTGGTGTACACCGCTCTTTTTATTGCCAATAATTGTGGGTCGTTGGTTTGTAAACCACCGTACGTTTGACGGTCGTAATTTGATTCCTTTTTGTCATAATTGTATCGTAAGCCCGGTAGAATGTGCAATCTATCGGTAACTTGCCAATCTAATTGACCAAACAAAGCCGCACTTACAGCATGAATATCAGCAATGGTGCGTATTCCGTAGCCTTCAAGCAATCCTGGCTCAGCCCATCTAGCAAGCGGTACAGGAGTTGAAACTCCGTTATTGTTGTAGTTTACCGGCGATTGAGAAAAACGCCATTGTGCATTTCCAGATTCTTCCGTTCCTCTAATCTTAACAGTTTGATCAATAAAAAAGGCACCAATTACTCCGCTTAATTTAGAAGACACTTGTCCTGCATAGCGAATTTCTTGAGTCAACTGCGTATGTCTGGCTGGATTTTGTGATTTAGCCAAAACTTGAAGTCCTGTAAAATCTCTATCGTTTGAAGGATCCCAGTTCCAAAAACGCCATGCTGTAGTTGAGGTTAAGGTTCCTTTACCAATTTTAGTATCTACGTTGAGCGATGCGCCACCTAAATCTTGTCCAGAGCGCCATGGTGTATCGTGGTCAATTTTTCGGTCAAAAGCATTTCTGCTAGGGAGTTGATAATTCAAATCGGCAATGATGGCGTCAAATTGGCGGTAAGCAGCCCTTTTTGTTGGAGCTACACCAGCAATAACTTGCGCATATCCATCAGGACGTTGTGTGGTGATATCAGCTGCGAATAAAATGTTTGTATTTTCAGTAGCATTGTATAATAATTGGCCTCTAATTCCTTGATTGTTTAAGGTATTTGTGGCTCTTCCAGTCACTACATTATCAATTAATCCGTCTCTTTGTGTTCCTGAGAAAGAGATTCGACCAGCCAGTTTTTTGCTCAATCCACCTGTAATGGATGTTTTAGCTTGAAGGAAACCGTAATTTCCGTAGCTTACTTCAAAATCAGCACCAGAGGTAAAACTAGGTTTTCTGGTGGTAATGTTAAAAGCGCCTGAGGTTGTATTTTTACCAAAAAGAGATCCTTGTGGTCCACGCAATACTTCGATTCGATCAATATCTACAAAGTCTAAAGTGGTGGCTGCTGGACGCGAGTAATATACTCCATCAACATAAAAACCAACACCAGGATCAATACCATCATTAGTGAGTCCATAGGGCGAACCAAGTCCTCTAATGTTGATACCCGTATTTCTAGGATTAGAAGAATACAATTGCACCGAAGGAATCAATTCTTTCACACGATTTACGTTGAAAGCACCTGCTTGTTCGGCTTGTTTTCCGGTTACTACAGATACAGCAATTGGGATATCTTGTGCTTTTTCTATTCTCCTACGAGAGGTAACCACGACTTCAGAGAGTACTTTTTCTTCTCCGTATGAAATGATAATTTCCAGCGGTTTTATGTTGGTAGGTAATTCGGTAATTTTAATTTCTTTGGTATTATAGCCCGCATATTGCACGATAAGCGTGAAAGGAAGTGACTTTGCTTCGATACTGAAAGTTCCGTCAGCTAGCGTTGTAGTAGTGTTTGTGGTGCCTTTTAGAACGATATTGACACCTTCAATTGGGGCATCTTGTTCGTCTTTTACTTTTCCTTCAAGAAGTACTTGAGCAAAAGAAGTGGAGAAAACTAGAAAAAATAATAAAGTTGTGCTTAATTTTAGATAAATATTTTTCATTTTAGTATTTATATGTAATTAGTAGAGTTTTAAAATAATTTTTTTTATTTCTAACACATACACATCATACAGGCAGTAGATTTGGGGTTTGATTTTTTGAGAACTTCTAGGGATTTTTGTACTTGCATCTTTTTCATTTTGCTTTAAATAGAGTTACTATTAATATTTCGGTGCAAATATATATAAATTCTATAAAAATAGTAGAGTTTAAAATAAAATTTTTATTTTTTGACTAATGAGGCTATGGTAATGCCTTGCATGGCCTTTAACGTCTCATCTCGAATAAGCATTAAACCATGACGTAGGCTGCATTCAGACTCTGTTTTACAGTCTGAACAAGGCTCATAAAAATTTAAAGAAGCACAAGGTAATAATGCAATAGCTCCGTCAAACAAGCGGTGTATGTCAGCTAGCGTGATGTCATTTCCCGATTTTAGAAGATAATAACCTCCAAATTTCCCTTGCTTGCTACCCACAAAATGACCCCTTTTTAAATCCAATAAAATCTGTTCCAAAAACTTTTTTGGAATAGAAGCCGACTCGGCAATTTCAATTGTTTTAGAAATATGGCTTGCGTCCTGCTCGGCTAGATAGAGCAGTGCTTTGAGGGCATATTTGGTTTTTTGTGAAAGCATTTGGTATTCGGATTACGCTTTTTTTAGTATTTAAAAACGAGGTTAAAGATACTTGTTTTTTTAAACGAATCAACTTAAACGATGAAGTTTTCAGACCTTCAGGATTGTTATCATTAATAAGATTGCTTACCGTTAAAATTAAAAAAGGATAAAGAAGCCTGTAGCAGCTTTATCCTTTTTTGAGTTAAGGGTATTTTACAAAATTATTTGCAGCTGCTTTTCAACTTAATAGCGTAATTTGGATTTAACGGTTCGTTTGTTTGTGCTAGTCGTTGTGAACCTACATTTGCCGGACAGGCAATGTCATTAGTCGCATCATAAACGATTCGTTTTCCAGAAGCCAATAGTGTTTTTGGAACATAAATTTGTACTTTGGTTATAGCGTAACCAGTCGGGTAATACCGAATGTAGTATCCATCTGGGTGTAAAGTCCAAATCCCACTTGGAATATCTGTACGTACAGGTGCCATACCCGCAATAATGGCGTATTTTTCCATTTCGGCGTAGGTATAATTTCCATTAGCAACCATTTGTCGAATGTTATTTTCGGCTTCAAAAACATTTTGAACCGCTTCAGGAAGTTTTGATTTTGCTTGATTCATAAGGCTAGCAGGCAATACCCCTAACATACCACCTTCAAGTTGCGTTAATTCAGCTGTACTCAAAAGAGCGATAGCTGTTAATTTTAGTTGTCCACTGAAATCGGCAAAACGGGCTCTAGCTATAATAGCCCATAATAATTCTTGTATGTCGTGTTGGTTTATTTCAGGATGTTTTTCGGCATTTTTTAAAATTGTAGTTACAATTTCTTGCTTAGGTCCTAGAGTGGGTGCGTACATGTACCCATCGCCTTGAGATGGGGCAAAGGTACCTGCTTTTAAACAGTAACTTTTGGCACTCATTTCATAAAAGCCATCGCACAATACAAAACCGCCTTCAGTAGCTTTTGGTAACAAATATAAAGGTTGTACATTTTTGACCACCAGTAAATCAGGTAATTTTGATCCTGTTTGATCTACATCTTCAAATGAAGTTGTAATAGATTCTGGTTTTTTTAGTATTTGATCAAGTCCCATTTTTTTGGATCCTAATGCAGCGCCTGCTTGTAATACTTTTTCTTTCCAACCGCTAAATTGGGAGTAACCTTGAAATCCAATGCACAACATTAGGATTGCAATACCATGCGATAATTTTAATTTTTTCATTATTTAAAATTTAGTTTTTTATTCAAAGATAAAATTATTACTACTAATTTAATTAAAAAGATATTTAATTTTTCAACAGAGGTGTTGCCTTTTAAACAGTAATAAACTATCGTAAAGTGCTGTTTAGAAACAAAAAAAGCTGCATTTGCAGCTTTTAATTAATGTATGTGTTTTACCAGTCGCCTCCAGATCCTCCTCCAGAAAAACCGCCTCCGCCAAATCCACCACCGAATCCGCCTCCGCCAAATCCTCCTCCAGAAGAACCACCACCAAAACCTCCGCCTCCGCCACCACGGCCAAGACTGCTAAGTATGATGACATCCATAAGGCTAGGGCCAAAGCCACCGCCGCGATTTCCAGAGTTGCCACCACCGCCTTTATTTCGGGAAGCTAGTACGATGATAACTACTATAATCACAATAATGGGTATAATGGGGAATTTTTTTTCTTTTGATTTCTCTACGCGTTTCCCTTTGTATTTTCCCTTAAAAACATCAAAAAGTGCATCAGTTCCTTTATCAAGTCCATTGTAATAACTTCCGGCTTTAAATTCGGGAATAATGATGTTTCGAGTAATTTCACCGCCAATTCCAGCTGTCAATCGATCTTCAAGACCGTATCCTGCTGAGATCCATATTTTTCGTTCCGCTTTAGCTAATAAAATAAGAACACCATTATCATTTTGTGCAGTGCCTCCAATTCCCCAAGTTTGCCCCCATTTAGGAGTTAGAATCCCTATGTCTTCGCCCTTAAGGCTTTCAATGGTAATAACCACAATTTGAGTAGTGGTAGAGTCAGCATATTTGACTAATTTTTCCTCAAGCTGTGCTTTTTCGCTATCGCTTAAAACCTTAGCATAATCATATACTGAAGTTTGAAAAGTTGGTTTTTCAGGAATTGTAAATTGTGCAAAGCTTATTTGTGCGAAAAATAAAGTGACAAATAGTTTTAGATACAACAAGGCATTCTTTTTTTGTACTACCATTATCCTCTAGATATTTCGTTTGATAATTCATTTGTATCTCCTTCTTGCCAAGGGAAATAGTGTTGCAATTGTTGCCCAGCACTTGTAATGCCATCAATAAGTCCTTGTTTAAAATTTCCTTTTTTGAAGTGGGCTACCATTACATCACGAGTACTGTCCCAAAAATCACTTTTCACAGCATCATTGATTCCTTTATCACCGCAAATGACAAAATTACGATCTTCAACCGCTAGATAGATCAAAACACCATTTTGGAGTTCAGTTGCATCCATTTTAAGTTCGTTAAAAACTTCCATAGCACGATCAAAATGATCCATAGTGGTGGTTTTTTCGATGTGAACTCTAATCTCGCCCGAAGTGTTTTTTTCAGCATTACAAATAGCTGTTACAATTTCTTGTTCCTCTTCTTTGGTTAAAAAATCTTCTACTTTTGACATCGGAAATAGTTTTGAGTGAAAAATAACGATTTTCAATCCCACTAGTTTGCTAGTAGTAATCAAAAATCGTCATTCAAAATAAAAAATAAGGTTTAGAATTTTACTTCAACAGGTTTTTCAGCTCCTTCAACAGCAGTAAAATAGGTTTTCTCTTTAAAACCAAAAAGACCTGCAAAAAGACTGTTTGGGAATGTTTTAATATGAGAGTTGTAAGGCTTAACAGCTTCATTAAAACGTGTTCTTGCTGTTAAAATTTGATTTTCAGTACTTGCTAACTCATCTTGTAATTTCAAGAAGTTTTGATTAGCTTTCAATTCAGGATATGCTTCAACAGAAACTAATAATCTTGATAAAGAGCTGCTTACTCCGCTTTGAGCTTTGTTAAATTCAGCTAATTGCTCAGGTGTAATATTGGCTGGATCAATTTTTACTGAAGTTGCTTTAGAGCGCGCTTCAATTACAGCCGTCAATGTGCTTTTTTCAAAATCAGCGGCTCCTTTTACAGTGTTTACTAAGTTGCCTATAAGGTCATTTCTTCTTTGATAAGCAGTTTGTACATCACCCCAAGACTGTTCTACATCTTGATTTAAAGTTACGGCAGTGTTGTTGATTCCTTTAACCCAGCTGTACATTACAAAAATTACAACTGCTACTATAATCCAAGGCAAAAATCTTCTCATGTTTGTTTAATTTAGTGTTTAAAATTTAGTTATTTAGTTTTTCTCACACGGGTGAGGTTTATTTTAAAGTTCGTTTTTTATGTTGCTTAATTGCGTTCGTATCGCTTCTAACTTTCTTATAATTTCAAATTTATCCAAAGTTTTCTTTTGGCCTTCTTTCAAATGGGTCTTAGCGCCTTCTAATGTAAATCCTCTTTCTTTGACAAGGTGATAAATCAATTGCAAATTAGTAATATCCTCAGGCGTAAACATTCGATTACCCTTCGCATTTTTCTTTGGCTTTAAAATATCAAACTCACTATCCCAAAACCGAATGAGTGATGCATTAACATCAAAAGCTTTGGCTACTTCGCCTATGCTATAGTATCGTTTGTCTTTTGAAAGCTCAATGTGCATTTTTATCTATTTTCTAATTTTTGTAATTCTAACTTTTGTTGTCCAGTGAATTTTCATCTTTCTCATCTCACTTTTCACATTTCACTATGTTAATCCAGCGACTGGTTTTCTTGATTCGCTAATTGTGAAATAGCTACATATTCAACCGCCGAGATGTTTCCGTAATAAAAATTAAGTGGGTTCACTACCTTTTTATCTTTCAAAACCTCATAATGCAAGTGGGGAGCTTCTGATCGACCAGTACTTCCTACATAACCTATAATGTCACCTCTTTTTACACGCTGTCCTGCTCTTGTATTGTACTTGCTCAAGTGTGCGTATAAAGTTTCATATCCAAATCCGTGCCGAATTACAATATGATTTCCGTAGCCTGATGCCGTGTTGTCCGCTTTTGCCACAACACCATCACCAGTAGCATAAATTGGTGTTCCACTTTTGGCTGTAAAATCCATGCCTTCATGCATTTTACGAGCTTTTGTAAAAGGATCTGTTCGGTATCCAAAACCAGATGCCATGTGTTTTAAATTCTCATTTCGTACCGGTTGAATAGCAGGAATAGCTGACAAAAATTCACTTTTAGCTTCGGCTAATTTTAAAATTTCGTCAAGTGATTTTGATTGAATGGCTAATTGTTTACTCATAACATCAATCCTTTTGGTGGTATTGATGACTAATTGTGAATTATCATAACCTTCTAGCAATTCATATCTATTTTTACCCTGAAAACCAGCTTTCCTAATGGAGTCTGGGATTGCAGTTTTGTTAAAATACACCCTATAAACATTGTTGTCACGTTCTTCTATTGCGTCAAGCGCACCGTTCACCTGATCCATTTTTTTATTGAGAATGGCATAATTTAATTTTAAATTTTCAATCTCTCGGGCTTGCAATCGGTCTTTTGGTGTTTCAAAAAATGGTGTGTTCAATAAAATGATAAAACTCAAAAAACCAAACAACGCGGCAGCTAGTATAAACAGAATAATGACACCAAATTTTCTTCTTTTTCGGGTTTTTATTTTCCTGTAGGCCAGATTTTCAGAATCGTAATAATATTTTACTTTCGACATATTTTAAAATACCCTATTTTTGCACACTATAATGGGTTAGACGAACAAATTTAAGAAATGTTTCATTTGTTACCGTCTTTTTTTAAGAATAAATAAATTAGGTGCCTGATCCAGCTATTCGTTGCAAGTTTACCTTTTTGCCCTCTTTTTTTCTTTGGATCCAGCAGGAGCTTCCTACGGTCGCTCTGCAAGTTCTAGAAAAAATAGTTGGCAAAAATGCATAGCTTTCCACTACTATCTGGGGCAAAAAAGAGTGAAAGATTAAAAGATTGAAAAATTCAATTCTTAGCAATCTTTAAATATTTAAATCAAATCAATGACATCACAAGACGTACGCAAGCAATTTTTAGAATTTTTCGCCTCAAATGGGCATTTAATTGTTCCATCAGCACCTATTGTCCTGAAGGATGATCCCACCTTGATGTTTAATAATTCTGGAATGGCTCAGTTCAAAGAGTTTTTTTTAGGAAACGGAACTCCAAAAAATAATCGAATAGCCGATACTCAAAAATGCTTGCGCGTATCAGGAAAACATAACGATCTCGAAGATGTAGGTTTTGATACGTACCACCACACCATGTTTGAAATGCTTGGAAACTGGTCTTTTGGTGATTATTTCAAGAAAGAAGCTATCAATTGGGCTTGGCAATTATTAACAGAGGTCTATAAAATCCCAAAAGAAAACTTATACGTTTCTGTTTTTGAAGGTAGCAAAGAAGATAATGTGCCTTTTGATCAAGAAGCTTGGGATATCTGGAAAACATTAATTGATGAAGACCGAATCATTCTTGGAAACAAGAAAGACAACTTCTGGGAAATGGGAGATCAAGGACCGTGTGGACCATGCTCTGAGATACACGTTGATTTGCGAACCGATGCCGAAAAGGCTTTGGTTTCAGGGAAAAGTCTAGTAAACAATGACCACCCACAAGTAGTTGAAATCTGGAACAATGTATTCATGGAGTTCAACCGTAAAGCCGATGGATCTCTTGAAAAACTTCCGGCGCAGCACGTAGATACCGGAATGGGATTTGAGCGTTTGTGTATGGCTTTGCAAGGCAAAACATCTAATTATGACACTGATGTTTTTACACCACTTATTGAGAAAGTAGAACAAATTACAGGGTTTAAATATACATCTGATGAAGTGAAAAACATTTCAGAGGAACAGAATAAAACTAATATTGCCATTCGCGTTATTGTGGATCACGTGCGTGCCGTAGCATTTGCTATTGCTGACGGACAATTGCCGTCAAACACAGGAGCGGGTTATGTAATTCGTAGAATTTTGCGTCGTGCTATTCGTTACGGATTTACATTTTTGGATACCAAAGAACCTTTTATCAATAAACTGGTAGCCGTTTTGGCAAATCAAATGGGTGAGTTTTTCCCAGAGATTAAAGCACAACAACAGTTGGTTACCAATGTAATTCGCGAGGAAGAAGCTTCGTTTTTACGAACCTTAGACCAAGGATTGCAATTGTTAGACAAAGTGGTTGCGGAAACATCAGGAAATGAAGTTTCAGGAGCAAAAGTATTTGAATTGTACGATACATTCGGTTTTCCAAAAGATTTGACTGCTTTGATTTTAAAAGAAAAAGGATACACCTACAACGAAACAGATTTTGAAGTTGAACTGCAAAAACAAAAAGCGCGTTCGCGTGCTGCATCTGAAGTTTCAACCGAAGATTGGTCGGTTTTAATTCCTGGAAATGTAGAAACATTCGTAGGTTATGATCAAACAGAAAACGAAGTGAAAATTACTCGTATTCGTAAAGTGGATTCTAAAAAAGACGGAATTTTATATCAGATCGTTTTAGACAATACACCTTTTTATCCAGAAGGTGGAGGACAAGTAGGTGATAAAGGAATACTAGTTTCTGCTAACGAAACGATTGATATCATTGATACAAAAAAAGAAAATAATTTGATATTGCATTTTGCAAAGCAGCTTCCAGAAAATATAGAAGCAGGTTTTACGGCAAAAGTAAATACGGATTTAAGAACGTCAACTTCTAAGAATCACTCGGCCACGCACTTGATGCATTTGGCTTTGAGAAGTATTTTAGGAACGCACGTCGAGCAAAAAGGATCCTTAGTAAATCCAAACTATTTGCGTTTTGACTTTTCGCATTTTTCTAAAGTTTCAGATGAGGAATTACGTCAAGTAGAGGCAAGTGTGAATGCACAAATTGAAGCGCAGTTGCAATTGGTAGAACACCGTAATATCCCAATAAAAGAAGCATTGGACAAAGGTGCAATGGCTCTATTTGGAGAAAAATACGGAGATTCAGTTCGAATGATAGAATTTGGCGAAAGCAAAGAACTTTGTGGTGGAATTCACGTAAAAAACACAGCTGAAATCTGGCATTTCAAAATCATTTCTGAAGGTGCAGTTGCAGCAGGAATTCGAAGAGTTGAAGCCATTACGGGTGATGCAGTGAAAAATTTCTATCAAAATCAAGAAAATACTTTGGCTGAAATCAAAGAAACGTTGAAAAATCCACAAGATGTTTTAAAGTCGGTAGCTTCATTGCAAGACGATAATGCGAAGTTAAAAAAACAAATTGAGCAATTATTGAAAGAGAAAATCGACGGATTAAAGAATGTTTTAGTCGCTGATTTTCATGAGGTAAACGGTGTTAACTTTTTGGCAAAGCAAGTAGATTTATCTATGAGTTCGACCAAAGATTTGGCGCAAGCCATTGGAACAGCTAAACCAAATTCATTTGTTTTTTTAGCTTCAATTGAAGATAATACACCTAATATCCATTGCTACATTTCTAAAGAATTGGTTGCAGAAAAAGCATTAAATGCAGGAACTGTAATTAGAGAATTGGGAAAATTAATTGATGGAAATGGTGGCGGACAACCGTTTTTTGCTTCTGGAAAAGGAAAGAATGCAAACGGAATCCAACAAGCATTAGACACGGCAATAACGTTTTTAGGCTAAACAAATATTTAAAATTAATACACAAACCCTTTTTGACAATATTAAAAAAGGGTTTGTTTTTACAGGAATAGAGTTGTTCTAATCTAGAAATGAAATAAATCCAATTTAAAGGTCTTTTTTAGAACTGAATTTAGTAACCTAGCTAGAGCTTTTGTGTTACAATTATTTGTGACTCTTTATATTTTAACTTTGTTCCAAAAATAAAAGGTTGAATTGATTAATTATGAAAAATAAAAAACTGTTTCGTTTATTCTTCTTTGTTCTTGTTTTAACAGTGGTTTCATGTACAAATGATGCTGACAATAGTTTTAAATTACTTCAAAAAGTAATAGAAACAACGGCAAGAGGAAATACGCAAACGTATGTATATGCTTATAATGGGAGCCAGATAGTTAGTATTGATGGCACTCAGGAACGCACAGACTTTACATACACCGATGGTTTAATTTCTAAAATGATGAACCTCAATAAAACAAACCAACTTCTTGAAACTATTGAATACAGCTATCTAAAAGGAAAATTAGTGAGCGTTTTTTCTAAAGGAAATTACAAAATAAAGTATACCCATAATGCGGATAAAACAGTTTCCTTTGAAAAATTTACGCTAGGTTCAGGAAATGTTGAGGTTAAAGACTATCACGGAACGTTACTACTTTCTAATGGTAATTTAATCAAAGAAGAGCGTATTTATGACAATTCTCTAGCGGGAGTAGAATCTAAGTATAGTATTAGTTTTGATTATGATGCAAAGAAAAATCCGTTTTTTAACATTGTAGGGTTCAAAGAATTATTAAATCAAAATGAAAAAATTTCAATCAATAATAACGTTATAAGTACAGTAATTACAAGTACTACAATAAACAGCCAAATTACATCTTCTGCGACAACATATAAAAACGCATTTACCTATGATTTAGAAAATTATCCTAAAGAAAGGGTTTCTGAATCTACGCCTTTAGCAAATGGATTCGTGGGGTATTTGAAAGTGGAATATTTTTATTAGGATAAAATAACTCAAAAAAACCCTTTCAAAGTTTAAATTTTGAAAGGGTTTTTTTATTGTCATGAATCAGGAATAAAGAACAAAATCTCATTTAATTCGCTAAAATTGTTGAAATTTGTTCCAAATACAATTCCATGCAATTCAGAACCGAAATTCCCATTCCTAACAATAAATATCCTATTGATTACAATTCTAAAATCATGTCAATGGGTTCTTGTTTTGCAGTAAACATGGCCGAAAAACTTGATCTTTTTAAATTTCAAAACACCTGTAATCCTTTTGGGATATTGTTTCATCCTTTGGCAATTGAAAAACTCATATATTTTGCTGTTTCCGAAAAGAAATTTACAGTAGAAGATGTTTTTTTTCATAACGAACGTTGGCATTGTTTTGATGTACATTCAGATTGGAGTAATGCTGATAAACACGAATTACTGGATAACTTGAATGAGATTGTTACAGCAACAAAGCGACAAATAATCGAATCAACGCATATCATAATCACCTACGGAACCTCATGGGTGTATCGCAATATAGAAAGCCAAGCCATCGTGGCAAATTGTCATAAGGTACCACAAAAACAGTTTCATAAAGAGTTGCTAACTGTTGCAGCAATACAAGAAAGTTTAACAAAAACAGGGGATTTAATTCGTACTCTAAACCTTGATTGCAAGCTTATTTTTACAGTTTCACCAGTAAGACACATCAAAGACGGTTTTGTTGAAAACCAAAGGAGCAAAGCCAATTTAATTTCTGCATTGCACACTGTTTTGCAAGTTCCCCCTTCGGGGGCGGAGGGGGCTTACTTTCCTTCGTATGAGATCATGATGGACGAGCTTCGAGATTATCGGTTTTATGCTGACGATATGTTGCACCCTAATACTCTAGCTGTCGATTATATTTGGCAACGCTTTAAAGAAACTACCATTTCTGAAACGGCTCACACTCTGATTGATGAGGTAGAAGCGATCCAAAAAAGTCTTGCTCACAAGCCATTCAACCCCAAATCTGAAAGTCATATTAAATTTGAGACAAGACTTAAGGAAAAAATAACTATCTTAGAAAATCAATATTCATTCATGAAATTTTAATTATGCTCAAAAGAATACTTATCGGAATCGGAATTATTATTGGTGTCTTTTTATTATTTAAATATTGCGATTTTAAGAAAAATGAGGATCAAGATATTACCTATAATACCAATCTCATTCAGCAGCAAATTCTTAACGTGGGCAAGTTGGTTGTTACTGAAGGGCATTTCTCTGAAGTGATAACATATAAAAACCAACAGAAATATTTAATGGACATGCTTTCTTTTGAGAAAAAAGCCTTAGTTGTTGTTAATGCGGATGTTACTGTGGCCTATGATTTACATCTTATGAAGTACGACATCGACTCTATCAACAAAACAATTACAATTGTGAGTATTCCCAAAGAAGAAATCAAAATCAGTCCGGATATTCAGTTTTATGATGTAGAACAAAGTAAGTTGAATCCGTTTACAGGCGATGATTACAATAAAATAAACAAATCTGTTAAAGCAAATCTGGCTAAGAAAATTGAGAAATCAAGTTTAAAAACAAATGCTCAAAACCGATTGATCAGCGAGTTGTCTAAACTATTAATCACAACAAGTCAATTGGGTTGGACTTTAAAATACGAGGGACAGGTGATCACAACCGAAAAAGAATTTGGACAAAAAATAAAACTATAAAAAAAAACATTCGGGTCTGAAATCTAGTAGAACTTTCTTAAAATAGAATAACCGCAAATTCGCTCAGAAATTTGCGGTTATTTTTTATCGGACTACTAAATAAATATTTTTAGTGTATTATACTTTTTCTTTATCAAAAATCAAGTCCAAACCTCCTGTAACTAAATGAGATACTTCGGGTCTTTTTAGTTTCATTTGATCTAAAAACACCAAAACTTCTTGCAGTAATTGAGGTTCGCTTCTGTCTTTAAGTAGTTCTGTAAGTTCTACCGCAAGCAACCAATCGTTAGGATGATTGCTCTGTATTTTTTCAAAAATGGGTCTCAAAGACGTTTCTTTATCTTTTGTTTCTCTGATATTTCGAACTGTTTGATATAAAATTTCTAAATCATCACGCTCAGCGGTATGTTTTGCTTTTATAGTAGTGCTCGATGGCAAATGCGAAATCAAATCAAAACTATTCACATCAGCAGGACCTGAAAATGCAGAAGTTACTTTCTTCCCCACTGCCATATCATAAACGCCCCATTCTGGCTGGAATAAAACCGTTTCACCATGTGTTACCGTGCAATTTTTAAAACGAATCAAAGTAATTTCACCTTGTAAGTTTCTGGAGCCTGTAATAATTTCACCTTTAACCGTAATACCGCCCTCAAACTCTAATGTCACCGTTTTTGATTCGAGTATGTCATAAGCGTTCAAGTCTTTTGGACTCATATCCTCAATAGCTAGATTGATGCCTTGAAGTTTGCCTATTGGGCTACCAAAACCTTCAGCATGTGTCAATGTTCCATGACCTACTAATTCTTTTTCTCTGTATGCGAGCGCCGTTTTTCCGGTAGTTTGTATGTAAATGGGTTTGCCTTCATGTTCGATAACCGAGCTGAAAACACCTGAAATTTGCAGTCCAGTACTCAATTCGATAGTCCCTAAAGCATTCGAATCAATCAATTTGTTAATACCAGATAATCCACCAGTACGCAACGCCATTTTATTAGCAAACTCTTCTAAAACTAAATTTAAATAGGCAAATGTAGGTGTAACATACAACTGTGGTTGCAGTTTAGTAATGTCAAAACTCTGGTTGGCTGCAGAAATATCATAAGGTATTTTCTTCACTTCCTGAGTCATACAATGCGCACTTTCGCCTATAGAGGACAGCAAACCAGCACCATATATTTTAGGATTTTCAACCGTCCCAATTAATCCGTACTCAACCGTCCACCAGTGTAAGTTGCGTATTTGGGCCATTTCTGAGAGTTCGCCCATGTTGTTTTGCAAATCTTCAACTGCTTTTTCGGCAGCATCAATTGTAGCTTGCGGTGTGCCTTCGGCTTCTTTCACGATTGAAAGCAGTCGGATAGCTTCGTACATTTCGTAATCTTTGTGCGAAGAAATTGCTTTGCAGCCTATTTCTCCAAAACGACGAAGGTATTCCGCATATTCTGGATTAGCAATAATCGGTGCATGACCAGCACCTTCGTGAATAATATCGGGTGCAGGAGTGTATTCAATATGTTCGAGTTGGCGAATATCCGATGCAATTACAAGTACATTATAGGCTTGAAATTCCATGAAAGCATTGGGCGGAATAAAACCATCAACTGCAACTGCAGCCCAGCCTATTTCGGTCAGAATGCGGTTCATGCCATACATACTCGGGATATTGTCTATCTCAATACCTGTTTTTTTCAACCCTTCGAGGTAGGAATTATGTGCCACTTTAGATAAATAATCCACGTTTTTGCGCATCACATAACGCCAAACCGCCTGATTTATAGGTGTATAGTCGCTATAGTCCTGAGGTTTAATAAATTGTTGTAAGTGTTTTGGCAATCGGTCTAATAACGGATTGCTTTCTATAGTTGTGTTCATGTCGAAAACGTTGTAGTTTTTATGCAAAAATACGAAATTCAGGAGCTAATTCCCGCTTTTCATTGCAAGTTTTTGCAAACCCGTTTGTTTTTCTAAAGTTTATAAAAGAGCTTCCTGCGGTCGCTTTTTATAAACAAGAAAAATCAAAACGGCTTTTTCAAAAAGCTTTCCATTGGAATCGGGGCTAGGGGAGTTGCGAATGATAAGATATTTTCGGATTTCCTACTCCATCACCTCAAACAAAAAGAACTGTGTTTTCTGTTTCTCCGCAAAATTATTGTCTGAAACCAAGACTAAAGATCGATTGCCATTAGCCAACTTTGGACCAAACGTAATTCCTTCGATATTATCAATAAAAATCCCTAAATCATCCATGTTTAGAACCAGTTTTTTAGATCCCAATTGTATGTTTTGGTTCAGTAAGGAGGAGTTGTTTTTAACGTTAGTTGCTTTTTTTAGGTCACACAAAAAAACTTTTACTGTGCATTCTTGCGTTCCCGTAGAGTAGGAGCGTTCTACAACAAGTAGTTTATTTTTACTGTAATACTGAATTGCCGAAATTCCATTGACAGCAAAAGCACCACTCGGATTGGGTTCGCGGGCAATAGGGTCTAAAAGATAGCCGTATTGAGCCGTATTTGTACCAGTTTTGGCATTAAACTGGTACAAACGTATAAGACCTCCTTTGCTAGTTGTGGCTTGGTTACCATCCTCAAATAGGGGTTCTTCGATATTGGTGTAAATGTTTTTATAGTTTTTATCAAAAGTAATGCCTTCCAAAGTGCCATTGTTTCTTGGACCTTTTTCTGTTTTTTGCATTTTTAGATTTTCTGGTAGTGTTACATTTCCTAGAAAATCACCTTTTGTAGTCATGAAGTTCAAGGCAGGGTTTTGCAAAATTTCCTTATCTGCGGTCATTACTCGAGCTCCTTCGCTGGTCCATACCAAAGTGTTTGTTTTTGGATTAAATCGGATGTCTTCTGGATCGGTTGAGGTGTTTGGTGTAGTGTTCCAGTTGCCATATAGTTTTCCGGTTTCATTTTTTAAGGTACTCATACTTTGAAATGTAACATTTTTCAGTAGGTCATTTTCCAAAGCTATAGTGGCAGTGTAATAACGAGCCTCATTAAAAATCGATCGATCATCGGAAATGATGTAATACAAGTCTTTTTTTGGATCATAATCAATACCAGATAAGCCACCAATTTTTGTGTTTTGAAATTGAGCATCAAACGGAATTTCAATAGTGTTTAAGAGCTTTAATTTCGGAATGTGACTGTGCTCAGCGCTTTGTTTTACATTGGCACAAGAGAAAAGAAATACAGGAAGAACAATTAAAAAAAGTAATTTGCGCATAGAATTGATAGTGTACTGGATAAAAATAAGGTAGCTGCAGCTGATAGGGTTACGATGGATTAATCTGATTTTTTTCGGCATTACGAAAATAGTCAATCTTGTAATGAAACATATCAGCCATGGCTTTTGCTCTATATTTGGCTTCATCTGCCAGTGGCCCTTGGAATAATTGATCGGTAGTTTGTGTAAATAGTTCCATCCAACGGTTAAAATGATCTTTGCCAATAGGGAGCTGCTTGTGAGGTGGAAAAGGACTTCCAGAATACGAGTGAACTTCTAGCAAAATAGTTTCCCAAAATCCGTACATTTTTTCTAAATGTTCCGGCCAACGGTTGCCTATTTTTTCGTTAAAAATAGGGCCTATTATTTCGTCTTTTTGCACTTGAGCATAAAAGGTATTGACTAAGAGTTTTATATCGTCTAAGGTAGCAATATCGGTTTGTGGTATCATAATTTCTATAAAAAAAGCCTACGCAAAGGTAGGCTATATGTTTGATTGTAGTAATATCTATTTTTCTTTTGGCGGAAATTGTTCTAAAATTTTAGCAACAAATTCGTTGATTCGTTCTTCTTTGTCTCTTCGGTTTTGAGTTAAATTCCCAACACCTTCACCTTGCCAAATGAGTTCTTTCTTTTTAGCATCAATTAAGTCGATAAAAAGTGTCCCCTCAGTTGAAGTACTAGCAATTGTATTTTGTCCTCCCCACATAAAAGGACTCCAACCCCAACCCCAGCCATAACCCCATCCAGAGTTGAATTGGTTGACATCAACTCGTTCTCTTTCTTTGGTAAAAATGTTGACTAATAAATCTGGATCTTCGCTTTTGGTCATGCCTTTTGCACTCAATTCACGATCGATAGCGTTTAGGATTCTTTTCTTGTCTAATTGTGAAATTTCAACTTTGTCGATTCCGTTTTTATGAAACGCATACGTTTTGTATGGAGTGAAATCTACTTTTTTATCAAAATCAGAGTATACTCTAACCGAACTGCATGAGGCAAATACAAAGAGTAATAATACAGGAATAAATTTTATTGTTTTCATAATGTTTTATTTTAGTGTTTCAAGTTTGAGGCTTCAGGTTTGAAAAGTTTGACTTGAAACCTGAAACTATAATAAATCTTCGTCAACTACATTAGGGATGGTAACTCTCAACAAAGGTTGCGTTTCCATGGCTCTTTTTATTGCAAAAATAGCCCCTTCGTTTCTTGCCCAACTTCTTCTTGAAATTCCGTTGTTTACATCCCAGAAAAGCATTGATTCTAAGCGTTTTGATGCTTCTTTTGTACCATCAAGAACCATACCAAAACCACCGTTAATTACCTCGCCCCAACCAACACCGCCACCATTGTGAATGGAAACCCATGTAGCACCGCGAAAGCTATCGCCAATTACGTTTTGGATTGCCATATCAGCAGTGAATCTTGAGCCGTCGTAAATATTGGACGTTTCTCTGTAGGGTGAATCGGTTCCAGAAACATCGTGATGATCGCGTCCTAAAATGATATATCCAATTTCTCCTCGAGCAATAGCTTGATTGAAGGCTTCGGCGATTTTAATTCGACCTTCGGCATCCGCATATAGAATTCTGGCTTGTGAGCCAACAACCAATTGATTTTGTTGCGCGCCTTTAATCCACTGAATATTATCCGCCATTTGTTGCTGGATTTCTTCTGGAGAGTTTGTCATCATTTCTTCCAATACATCGCAAGCAATTTTATCAGTTTTGGCTAAATCTTCAGGATTTCCTGAGGCACAAACCCATCGGAATGGTCCAAACCCGTAGTCGAAACACATTGGTCCCATAATATCTTGAACGTAACTGTTGTATTTAAAATCGATATGATTTTCTGCAAAAACATCGGCTCCAGCACGAGAGGCTTCCAGTAAAAACGCATTTCCATAATCAAAGAAATAGGTGCCTTTTGCTGTATGTTTATTGATTGCATCAGCATGACGACGCAATGTCCTTTGAACTTCTTCTTTAAATTTGTCAGGATGAGTTGCCATTAATTC
Source organism: Flavobacterium sp. SOK18b (assembly GCF_014156605.1). Lineage (NCBI taxonomy): Bacteria > Pseudomonadati > Bacteroidota > Flavobacteriia > Flavobacteriales > Flavobacteriaceae > Flavobacterium > Flavobacterium sp. SOK18b. Next base: position 8,273 of record NZ_QKNZ01000089.1, on the reverse strand, counting down.
ATTCGACTCTTCAAAAGTATATCCAGTTGGATAATAACCTCCGGCCCAAGGATTGTGTAATGAAGTTTGATCGGAACCGAGATCAATATGCAGATTTTCTTTATCGAAACGTTCCCAAACATCAACCACATTTCCGAGATAAGCAATGGAAACTACTTCTTGTTTTTCTAAAGCTTTTTTAACTCTTGGAACTAATTCTTCGATATTTTCAATCACTTCATTGATCCAACCTTGCGAATGACGAATGTGTGTAATTTTTGGGTTTACTTCGGCACAAACAGTTACGCAACCAGCAATATTTCCTGCTTTTGGTTGTGCACCAGACATTCCGCCAAGCCCAGAAGTAACGAATAATCCGCCTTTTGGCGATTTCTTAATTTTTCTAAAACCATTTAAAACCGTGATTGTAGTTCCGTGTACAATGCCTTGTGGACCAATGTACATGTAGCTTCCAGCAGTCATTTGTCCGTATTGAGAAACGCCCAACGCATTCATTTTTTCCCAATCATCCGGTTTGGAGTAATTTGGAATTACCATTCCGTTAGTAACAACCACTCTTGGCGCTTCTTTGTGCGATGGAAACAATCCCATGGGATGACCAGAATACATGGCTAAAGTTTGCTCTTCGGTCATTTCTGCCAAATATTTCATCGTCAATAAATACTGCGCCCAATTAGAGAAAACTGCTCCATTGCCGCCATATGTTATTAATTCATGTGGATGCTGGGCTACGGCATAGTCCAAATTATTTTGAATCATCAACATAATGGCTTTTGCTTGCTCGCATTTTCCTGGATATTCATGAATTGGTCGCGCATAGATTTTATAATCAGGACGTAGGCGATACATATAAATTCTTCCGAAAGTTTCAAGCTCAGCTTTGAATTCAGGAAGTAATTCCGCATGATGTTTTGGCTCAAAATAGCGCAAAGCGTTTTTTAGTGCTAATTTTTTTTCATCATCCGAAAGGATTTCTTTTCGCTTTGGGGCATGATTAATTTCGGTTTGTGTCGTTAGGTCAGCTAATCGCTTTATATCATAAGGTTTTGGATTTGGTAAAACCGAAGGAATTCCTTGTACTATTTGTTCTTGAAAAGTCATTTTTAATGTTGTTTCGTTTTTTTTATACACTAATTCGTTAAAGAAGCACTTACTTCTTGTGAAAAATGAAACAACTAAGGATAACGAATATCCGACCTATGGTAGGATTTGTGAATTTTGATTCTATATTTCTGTGAACAAATATCCATTTTATGTATGTGTTTTTTTTAACCGGCACTCTAGTTTTGTTTGTTATTTAGATTCTAAAATGCGATTACTTTTTATTGGTTCCTGTTTTTTTATCAAAGCCGTATGGACAATGTCTGCAGTTGTTTTTACAACAATAACCTCTTTTAAGGTGGTGTTTCTCGGTAAAACATTTATATCCTTCTGGTGTGTAATAGAAATCTTCCCCTTCTATCAATTTATTTTCATTACTTTGGCTCATTATTTTTTGATACTACTTTGGAGAATATAATTTTACAATTCCGCAAAATATTGGTTTTTTAAGGTTTTGTATGATTACAAATTTATAAATTTTAGTGCTAATGTTTTTGATTGTGTCCAAATATTTAATTCCAAAAGGATATCGTGGATTAACGATTTTTCCTTTTGTAATAGTAAAATTCAAGAAAGATAAAGAAAATCCAATTTTACTAAATCATGAACGCATACATATCAGGCAGCAAATCGAGTTGCTAATTCTCCCTTTTTTTATTTGGTACCTTTTAGAGTATTGCATTCGATTGTTACATTATAAAAATAGTTATCTCGCTTACAAAAACATTTCCTTTGAGCGGGAGTGTTATACGCATGAACAAGATTTAAACTTCTTAAAAAAACGTACTTTCTTTAATTTTTTAAAATTTATTTTTAAATAGTATACGTTTTTATACCTCCTTCATTTCGTTATTGTTTTAAGATGAGAACTAAAATGGTAGTACTTTTAGTATTTATGTCTATTTATTTTTTGAAAGAAAAAACATATTTTAAAACTAAAAAAGTGTATTTCATCGATTATTTATACTTTTTATCGGCTTTTTTGTCTGTTTGTATTTTATTTTTTTTGTAAATTTAGGTAATGAAAAACAGTTTTATGCTTTTGTTTTTGAATTTTTAGAACCTACATTTTAAAACTATTTAGCAAAGCTGCTTTTATATAAAAAATTAATACTTTCTAATTTAAAAGCTTATGAACACATCAATACTTCAAAAAGGAGCTTTCTTTTTTCTATTCATTTTTTTTCAAAATGAAAGTAAAGCACAAATGTATGTGAGTCCAAATAGTTATGTATTTGCTACAAATGAGTTGGTTTTTATAAAAGAGCAATTAGAACTCAAAGCTGCTACAAGTAATTTTTATTTGAGAGATAGTGCGCAACTTTTACAAGGCACTACAACTAACACAGGCAACAGTGGTTTAGGTAGTTTATCTGTATATCAAGAAGGTTCCACAAATAATTTTCAGTATAATTATTGGTGTTCGCCGGTAGGTGGGGCTGCTGCTACTACAGGAAATTCCCCTTTTGGTATAAGTCAATTGAAGGACGTCACTAGTATTATTGGGTTTAACGAGCCTAATATATTAGCCTCAAATAGCTATAATGGAACTGCAAGTCCGCTTGGAATTGCCCCTTTTTGGATTAATAAATTAATAGGTTCATCTAGTTATGCGAGTTGGTTGGCAGTAGGTTCTGCAGCAACTATAAATGCGGGTGAAGGATTTACAATGAAAGGCACTTCGGGGACAAATGCGATAACTGTAAATGGAGTTCAAAACAACCCTGGAAGTAAGCAACGTTATGATTTTAGAGGAAAACCTAATGATGGTACAATACAAATATCCGTTGGCTTATTGCAGTTCACTCTCACAGGTAATCCATACCCATCTGCGATTGATCTTTCTGCATTCTTGCTTGAACAAACAAATTGTTCAGGTATTGCTTATTTTTGGGAACAAGACAAAACCGTAAATTCCCATTACATTACGGATTATAAGGGAGGTTATGGTACTTTTTCTCCGGGAACATTAGGTAGCAGTGGCGTTTATGTGCCAGCTACTTTTTATTCCTATGATGGATCGGGAAATAGTGGTGGTATAACTGGTTTGGGGACTATTTTTCAAAGACGTTTTTCACCTATTGGACAAGGTTTTATGATTAATGGAAGAGTAAATGGAACTGTAGAAATGAAAAACAGTTATAGAGTTTTTGTAAAAGAAGGGGTAGCAAACAATTCTCAATTTGAAAAAACTTCTGGTAAGAAAAAGACGAATCCAGATTTTGAGTTTTTGTCTAAAATTCAATCTGTTTCTGGATTTGATTATAAAACGGTAAGTACGGAGCTTACACCACAAATAAGATTAAATACCTTAATGAATAACCAAGGGGTTCGACAGTTAGCACTTGCATTTATTCCTCAAGCAACAGATGGAGTAGATCGTGCCATGGATGCAATGTCATCAAGCGATAGTTCTCCTGCCGATGTTTATTTTGTTTTGCAAGATTCTGAATATGTAATTAATGCAGTAAACTTTGATCTAGATAAAAAAATCCCAATTGGATTTAAAAACACTAAACAGGCCAATTTTAAAATAACAGTTTCAGAGATTGTTAATGTTCCTACTGTTAATGCCGTTTATTTGCACGACAAAATCAAAGATACCTATCATGATATCAAAAATAGTTTTCATGAAATGGTGCTGCCGGCTGGTAAAAATAATACACAATTTGAGATTACTTTTAAAGACAACAAAACATTAGGAGTAGATTCTAACGCAAAAGAGGACTTTATGGTCTACCAAAACAATCCTTCTAAGAGCTTAACAATAAGCAATCCAAACTCAATAGAATTAGCATCTTGCGGAATCTATGATGTGGCAGGAAAATTGATTTTTGTCCAAGATGATTTGGGTGATCAAGCAACTTTTACTTTTTCAACAGCCAGTTATGGAGATGGTATTTATATTGTGAAGTTGACTACAAAAGACAATAAAAATTTCGGCAAAAAAATAATTATCAAAAATTAATTTCAATAGCATACAAAATCTAAATGCAATCTGAGAAGGTTGCATTTTTTTATACATTTTAGTTTTACCTTTGTATTAAAATCAAATATTTTGAATCAAAAAGTAGCGAAACTGTTCTCCAACTCCATTGAATTATACATCAAAAGAGAGGATTTGTTACATCCATTTGTTTCAGGAAATAAATTCAGAAAGCTTAAATATAATATTCTTGAAGCTAAGAAATTGCAAGAAAAGCAGTTGCTCACTTTTGGCGGTGCATTTTCAAATCATATTGCCGCAGTAGCTTATGCAGGTTATGAAAATGGTTTTAAAACTATTGGTATTATTCGAGGGGATGAATTAAAGAACCAAACGGTTTTAAATCCCACATTAACGTTTGCTAAGCAATGCGGAATGGAGTTTGAGTTTGTTTCACGATCAGATTATCAGCGTAAGAATGAACCAGAAAATCTAGCGAAATGGACCGAAAAATGGGGTGCTTTTTATTTGATTCCAGAGGGCGGAACAAATTCATTAGCCATACAAGGGTGTGAGGAAATACTAAATGAGGAGGATAGTTATTTTGATTATATCTGTTGCTCCGTTGGAACAGGGGGGACAATTTCAGGTATTATAAACAGTATTTTGCCTCATCAAAAAGTTTTAGGCTTTCCTGCTTTAAAAGGTGATTTTTTGAAAGAGGAAATTCGTAATTTTGTAAATAATAATGCTTGGGAATTAAATACGGAGTATCATTTTGGGGGGTATGGCAAGGTAAATGATACTTTAGTTCAATTTATAAATCAATTTAATGTTGATTTTCAAATCCCACTAGATCCCATTTACACCGGTAAAATGGTTTATGGTGTTCTTGATTTGATGGAGAAAAATTATTTTCCCGAAAATTCGAAAATTTTAATGATCCATACAGGAGGTTTACAAGGTATTCAAGGCATGAATATCAAGTTAAAAAACAAACAATTACCAACTATTGATATACATGTTTAAAAAATATATAGTCTTGCTTGTAGTGCTAGTATTAGCAAGTTGTAATACGACTAAACCCGTTATTGTAACTAAAAAAAACACGCCAAGAGCAAGTGTTCCAACTGTTGTAAAGGGAAAACCCGAAACCTATAAACCAGCTAAAAAGACTGTTGCCAAAGTGCCAACAAAACCAAGCGTTGCGGTATCTCAAAAATCAAAAGCAACAGTACATAATGTACCAAAAGAAGTCATAGTTTCTACCTCTAAAACGGTTGTGACCAGTGATGTCATTGTGTTATACGTTTCAAAATTCAAGGATATTGCTATGGGAAACATGAGAAACTATGGCATTCCGGCGAGTATTATTTTGGCACAAGGAATCCTTGAATCTGGGGCAGGAAACGGTGATTTGGCCTTGAGTGCTAACAATCACTTCGGGATAAAATGCCATGTTGGTTGGACTGGAGAATCAGTCAATCATGATGATGATGCCTCTCAGGAATGTTTTAGAAAATATGAAAATCCATCAGAGTCTTTTAGAGATCATGCGTTGTTTTTAACTAGTAGAAACAGGTATGCTAAATTATTCGAAAATCAAAAAGGCGATTACAAGGCTTGGGCCAAAGGTTTAAGAGCTGCAGGTTACGCCACTGATCCTAAATATCCGGATAAATTAATTTCATATATAGAAAGATATAATTTGCATCAATACGATGATTTGGTTTTAGGGATCAATTCAAATATTAAAATTAAGGAAATCACCGATGAATTAAATATTTCTAATAAAAATTCAGTAGCTTGGAATTCTGATAGTTATGAAGTTCAAAAAGGAGATACTTTATATTCTATTGCAAAGAAATTTGCCTTACAAGTTGAGGATTTAAAACAAAAAAATAACCTCACTGATAATGCACTCGCTATTGGTCAGCGGTTAATTGTAAAATAAGTATAAACACATAATTAGTACTCATTAGATGTTATATAAAAGAAGTAGTCAGCTTTTTGCTGATGCAGAAAAAGTAATTCCTGGAGGTGTCAATTCTCCTGTTCGTGCCTTTAAAGCAGTAGGTGGTACACCTATTTTTGTAAAAAGTGCCAAAGGTGCATACCTGTATGATGAAGATGGAAATAAACTAATAGATTACATCAATTCATGGGGACCAATGGTTTTAGGCCATGCGTATGAGCCTGTCGTTGAAGCTGTAATTGAAAGAGCAAAATTAGGAACCTCTTTTGGGATGCCAACTGAGCTTGAAACCCAAATAGCTGCTTTGGCCATAAAAATGGTACCTAATATTGACAAAATTCGTTTTGTAAATTCAGGAACAGAAGCTTGTATGAGTGCTATCAGACTAGCGCGAGGTTATACTAAAAGAGATAAAATCATCAAATTTGCGGGTTGTTACCACGGACATTCGGATTCTTTTTTGATCCAAGCAGGAAGTGGCGCTATTACATTTGGTTCTCCTAATAGCCCTGGTGTTACTGCTGGAACGGCTAAGGATACCTTGCTTGCGCGATACAATGATTTAGATAATGTTGTGGAATTAATTACAGCAAATCCTAATGAAATTGCAGCCATTATTGTAGAACCTGTGGCGGGTAATATGGGTTGTATTCCACCTAAAGAAGGTTTTTTAGAGGGCTTACGCCAATTGTGTACCGATAACGGAATCCTGCTTATATTTGATGAGGTTATGACCGGTTTTAGGCTTGCTGCAGGCGGAGTTCAAGAGCTTGTTGGAGTTACTTCAGATATTGTTTGTTTTGGAAAAGTTATTGGCGGAGGTTTACCTGTAGGTGCCTTTGCAGCACGTGCAGAAATTATGAATTATCTTGCGCCATTAGGTCCTGTTTACCAAGCCGGAACTTTGTCTGGAAATCCATTGGCTATGGCCGCAGGATTAGCCATGTTACAAGCCTTAGACGCAGATAGAGAAGTGTTTATTCGATTAAAAGAAAAAACAGCTTATCTAGCAGCAGGAATCAACAAAGTGTTAACTAATAATAATGTTTCCTTTACCATCAATACCATTGGATCTATGATATCGGTGCATTTTGATGACAACGCAGTTGTAGATTTTCAAACAGCTGCAAAAGGAGATAATGAAACCTTTAAGAAATTCTTTCATGGCTTACTCCAAGAAGGAATTTACATAGCACCTTCAGCGTATGAGACTTGGTTTATTACTGATGCGCTTACGTATGAAGATCTAGATTTTACCATTCAAGCCATTGATAAAGTGTCTAAAACTTTTTAAAAGAAGGATTGACGTAAAAAATATTTACATAAAAATGCCCCAAAAAAGTTTGTACTATTTGGGGCGTTTTTTATAAAATAAGCATTTATTTTCTGTGAGACTCCATTCTATTTGTTTTTTTACCATGCTGATACGCTAGTCTTTTAGCAGCTCGTTGGTGTCTTTCTGTTCTTGAAGCATCCCATTTTTTAAACTGCTCGTTCGAAAGAATTTTTTTCATTCGTTCTTTCATCACAATTTGATTGTCTAACATTTGGTTTTTAAGCTCAAAACGCTCATTAGATGTCAGTTGTTTTTTTTCTGCTGTTTTGTTTGCTTTTCTATCAGCAAGCATCGCTTCACGTTTAGTGCTCTGTTCTGCAAGAAGTGAAATAATTTCTTTTTGTTGCGATGCATTGAGATCTAGTTCAAGAGTCATTTTCTTGACCTGTAAGGCTCTCTTTTGTTCGGCACTCATGCGTTCCATTTTAGCGCTTTCAGTTTTTGTTTTTCTTTCTTGTGCTTGACTTGTTATTCCAAAAGCCAAAACCAATACAATCAATAATTTTTTCATTTTTTTAGTTTTAAGATGTATTGTTATAAGACAAATGCAAAACAAAAAAGTTTAGTCCTTAACATAAATTTAGCTGTAAATGAATTGATTAAAGGAATTTTTTTCTTTCAATTTTATTTTTTTTATGATTTAACTTGTTGTTTGAAAGTTATTTTTTAGAATAATTACAGAGTCATTCAATTTATTTTGCATAAAATACACAAACAAAAAACGATTCATGTTAATTAAACATTTCTCTATTAATTATAAAGCGTTTCTGCAGGTTTTATTCTACTATAACTCTTAAATATTATTGTAATGATTGTTATGTTTTACTCCAAGCAAAAAATCAAGTTGGTGTTCATTTACAGTAATTTATAATAATTTTTAGATCAAGAAAACCAAATTATACTTCTTGTCGTACATAAAGACATAACTAAATAAC
>NZ_QKNZ01000088.1:0-41191 GCF_014156605.1 Flavobacterium sp. SOK18b | reverse complement strand
GGCTGGGGTGGGGCTTATGGAAAGTTTTAGAACCGAAATTGAAGATCCGATTGTTCAAAAAGACATAATCGACTTAGAAAGAAAAATTGCTTTATTCCGTGACGGAAAAATTGATGACGAGCGTTTTCGTAGTCTGCGTTTAGCACGTGGCGTTTACGGGCAGCGTCAAGAAGGCGTACAAATGATTCGTATCAAATTACCTTTTGGTAAAGTGACTAGCGAGCAACTCGTGCGAATTACAAAAGTTTCTGATGAGTATTCAACAGGGCGTTTGCACATTACAACACGTCAGGATATCCAAATTCATTACGTGAGTTTAGATAGAACACCGCAACTTTGGGCCGAATTAGAAAAAGACGATGTTACACTAAGAGAAGCTTGTGGAAACACAGTTCGAAATATTACCGCTAGTGAAACAGCAGGAATTGATCCAGAGGAACCTTTTGATGTGTCTCCATATGCGCATGCGATGTTTCAGTTTTTCTTGAGAAATCCAGTTTGTCAAGAAATGGGACGTAAGTTCAAAATGTCTTTTTCATCATCTGATAAAGATACCGGTTTGAGTTATTTACACGATTTAGGATTTATTCCAAAAATTGTAGGCGGTGTAAAAGGTTTCAAAGTGATGTTAGGTGGAGGTTTAGGTTCGCAACCGAGTCATGCCGAATTGCTGACAGAGTTTATTCCGGCCAATCAAATCATTCCAACTACCGAAGGGATTTTAAGAATTTTTGACCGCTACGGCGAAAGAGCCAAACGTTTAAAAGCACGTTTGAAATTTTTGTTGAAAGAAATAGGGAAAGACGAATTTTTACGATTGGTAGACGAAGAGAAAAAAGCGTTGTCACTACATACAGTCGAAATTGATACTACTGCTTTTGAGGGTGCTATTGCAGCACCATTATTGGAAGTTCCAAAAGTCGAAATTGAAGATACAGCAGCTTTTGAAGCGTGGAAAAAATCAAATGTAATTCCGCAAAAACAAGCGGGTTATGTGGCCATCGGAATCAAAGTTCAATTAGGGGATTTTTATACCGATAAAGCGAGAGCATTAGCGCACTTAATCAAAAATTATGCAGCAAACGAATTGCGTTTTACGTTGCGCCAAGATATTTTAATTCGTCATGTAAAAGAGGAAAACCTTCCTTTCTTTTACCAAGAATTAGCCAAATTAGATTTTGTAACCACAGGCTACAACACGATTGCTGATATTACAGCTTGTCCAGGTACTGATACGTGTAACTTAGGAATTGCGAGCAGTACCGGAATTGCAGTAGAGTTAGAACGTGTTTTAACTGCTGAATATCCGCAGTACAGCAACAACCGTGAAATTACTATTAAAATTAGTGGTTGTATGAATGCTTGCGGGCAACACAATATGGCCGAAATAGGCTTTCAAGGAATGTCAATCAATGCGGGTAAATTAGTAGCTCCAGCCTTGCAAGTTTTATTAGGAGGAGGGAATTTAGGAAATGGAAACGGAAGATTCTCTGATAAAGTAATCAAAATCCCGAGCCGAAGAGGACCAGATGCTTTGCGTTTGATTTTAAATGATTTCGAAGCCAATGCCAACGGACAATCGTTCTTGAATTATTATGACGCTCAAGGCGAAAAATATTTCTACGAATTTTTGAAACCATTAGCTGATGTAACCAATCTAACCGAAGCTGATTTTATTGACTGGGGAAATGCAGATAATTATGTAAAAGCAGTTGGGGTAGGAGAATGTGCGGGAGTTGTAATTGACTTGGTTGCAACCTTATTATTTGAAGCGAAAGAAAAATTGACTTTTGCACAAGAAGCTTTTGAAGATGCAAAATGGTCGGATGCAATTTATTTGGCGTACGCCGGATTTGTCAACGGAGCCAAAGCATTATTACTTGCTGAAAACCAAAAAACAAACCACCAAGCGGGAATTATTGATTTGTTTGATGCCGTTTTTGTGGCTACAAATACAATTCAATTGCAATCTTCTTTACGAGAATTGGTATATCAAATCAATCAAAATGAACCTTCTGCTGAATTTGCTAAAAAGTACATTCAAGATGCCATTGTGTTTTTTGATGCCATCGAAGCGTATAGAAATAAAGACTTAGCTGATGCTTAAAAAGAAACAACCCATCGTAACACTAGTTGGTGCGGGTCCTGGCGATCCCGATTTACTGACGATCAAAGGTGCCAAAGCATTAGCAGAAGCGGATGTGGTATTGTACGACGCCTTGGCCAACGAGGAGATTTTGACGTATGCTCCCAAAAAAGCGATTAAGATTTTTGTAGGCAAACGCAAAGGCTGTCATGAATATTCGCAAGATCAAATCAACCAATTGATTGTAGACAATGCCTTGACGTACGGACATGTAGTTCGCTTAAAAGGAGGTGATCCTTTTATTTTTGGCCGTGGAAGTGAAGAAATTGACTTTATAGAAAGTTTTGGCATACCTACATCTGTGGTGCCTGGAATTTCATCCTCGATTGCTGTTCCGGCTTATCAAGGGATTTCATTGACCAAAAGAGGCGTTTCTGAAAGTTTTTGGGTAATTACAGGAACAACTTCTGATCGAAAATTATCAAATGATGTGGCTTTGGCTGCACAATCATCAGCAACGGTAGTTATTTTAATGGGAATGAGCAAACTCACTCAGATTATCGATTTGTTCCAAAAAGAATCTAAAGGAGAAACACCGGTTGCCATTATTCAAAACGGAACGACCGCTCAGGAGAAAATTGGCGTGGGAACCATCAACAACATTGAGAAAGTGGTTGCAGAGCAACAATTAAGTTCACCTGCCATAATCGTCATTGGCGAGGTGGTTAAAGAGAGCAATAAATTAAAAGGCTTTTATGAAGAATTCATAGCGAAAGAAATTCGTAAATAACAGTTCCGTAGGAACGGATAATATTGTAGCGTCGGGTTTCAACCCGATGATAACGGTAATGATGGCATTATGATTAATACGATGATGAATGATAAAAAAGGTTGATTTTTAACCCAATGTTGCCGAAAACGAATTCTATTGATTAATAACGAATTCCAATTTAAAGAATTAAAATAAAAGTGGAAAGAAACGAATTATATCCTATTTTTTTAAAATTACACAACCTCAATGTGCTCATTGTGGGTGGCGGAAATGTGGGTTTAGAAAAACTATCGTTTCTGTTGAAATCCAGTCCCAATGCCAATGTTGAGGTAGTAGCACCCTGGTTTTTACCAGAATTAGAAACCTTGGCTGCAAGCCATCCAACAGTGAAGTTGACTTATAAAAAATTCAATCGCTGGATGCTCCGCAAACGCCACATGGTGATTGCCTGCACCGATGATTTGAAGGTGAACAAAAGGATTTATGATTTATCCCGAAAAAGATATTTGATTTGTAATATTGCTGATACACCGCCATTGTGTGATTATTATTTGGGCGGAATTGTAACCAAAGGGAATGTGAAAATTGCCATTTCAACCAACGGGAAATCACCCACTACAGCCAAACGACTGCGAGAGTTTTTTGAAGAAATAATTCCAAACGATATCAATAAAATGGTCGAGAATCTCAATGAATACCGAAAAACATTGAAAGGAAATTTTGAGGAAAAAGTTCAAAAAATGAATGAAATCACAGAGACGCTCAAAGCAAAGTAAGCACAAAACACAATCTTAAGTTCATAGAAAAAAGATAAAATGTAATAGTTCTTAATAATCAGTTTCTGTTTTTTTAACTAAACAGAATAGTGATATTTGTACTCAATTATAATTAAAAGGATTGAGCGCCTAGATTCAATACAATAACATAGATAAACACAATTAACAATTTCCATAACAGCCTACAATTACAACTGAAGGCAAAACATAGGATACTAAATTAAATCAAAATGATTAAAACAGACATACTCATTATTGGCGCGGGGCCAACAGGTTTATTTGCAGTTTTTGAAGCAGGATTATTAAAATTAAAATGTCATATATTAGATGCTTTGCCACAAGCAGGTGGGCAGTTATCAGAGTTATATCCTAAAAAACCTATTTATGATATTCCTGGATTTCCAGAAGTATTGGCTGGTGATTTAGTAGATAATTTAATGGAGCAAATCAAGCAGTTCGAACCAGGGTTTACCTTGGGTGAACGTGCCGAAACCATCGAAAAACAAGAAGACGGAACATTTATTGTGACTTCAAACAAAGGCAAGAAATTCCATGCGCCAGTTATTGCTATTGCTGGTGGATTAGGTAGTTTTGAACCAAGAAAACCATTGATTGAAGACATCGAATTCTACGAAGACAAAGGAATTAAATACTTCATCAAAAACCCAGAAAAATTCCGTGACAAGCGCGTAGTTATCGCTGGAGGTGGCGATTCGGCTCTAGATTGGAGTATCTTTTTGTCAAACGTAGCTTCAGAAGTGACTTTGATTCACCGTCGCAACGAGTTTCGTGGTGCTTTAGACTCTGTAGAAAAAGTACAAGAGCTAAAGACTTCTGGTAAAATAAAAATGATTACACCAGGTGAAGTAGTAGGTTTAAAAGGTGCCGAACATCTTGAGGCAGTTGTAGTCGAGGAAAATGGCGCACAACGCACCATCGAAACCGATTATTTTATTCCGCTTTTTGGTCTTACTCCAAAGTTAGGTCCTATCGGCGACTGGGGATTAGAAATCGAAAAAAATGCCATCAAAGTAAACAACGCCTTAGATTACCAAACCAACATTCCTGGAATTTTCGCCATTGGAGACGTAAATACCTATCCAGGAAAATTAAAATTAATCTTGTGTGGATTCCATGAAGCCACTTTAATGTGTCAAGCGGCCTACCAAATCATTAATCCAGGTAAGCGCTATGTTTTAAAATATACTACCGTTTCAGGCGTAGATGGTTTTGACGGAACTCGTAAAGAAGCTCCAAAAGCCGTAGTAAAAGCAATCGTATAAAAAAGCTATTGAGTCAAAAAGGTTCTGAGTTGCTAAGTTCATTAAAAAGCTTAGTAATTCAGAACTTTTTTTTTGCTTAGACAATTAGCCTCTCAGAATCTTTAAAAAAACACTTGCAATTGTTAGCACTATGTCGTTACTTTGCACTGTTCCTATATTTATTGAAAGTTATCACGAAAGGCGGAGGGAAAGACCCAATGAAACCTTAGCAACCCTTTATTTTTTAAAGAAGGTGCTACATTCTACTTTATACAACCAGTATCAAAGATAGATAACACAAGAATACTTCTACAGTATTTCTCAAACCTTTTCTTGACAACATATCGAATTTTTTAGAGCAGATTAATGGCGCTTTTCAGTCATAATCGTTCCCGCTTTCCGTTACAATCTTTTATTTTTTAAAGAAAAAAATAAAAGGATTTTCACTGCAATCGGGGCTATAAAGAAAAATTGGGAACTTTTGGAAATACTAATCAAAAGTAAAAATCACAATTTCAAATTGTGATTTACAAGAAATAAAAAGTTATGTCAAGCATTCACGAAGCCATTACAAAAAACATCCTCATCCTTGATGGAGCTATGGGAACCATGTTGCAACGTTACAATTTCTCCGAAGAAGATTTTAGAGGAGAACGTTTCAAGGATTTTCCGCATTCGCTAAAAGGAAACAATGATTTATTGTCGCTCACGCAGCCACAAGCTATAAAAGACGTTCACGCCGCATATTTTGAAGCTGGAGCTGATATTGTTGAAACCAATACTTTCTCAGGAACCACTATCGGTATGGCTGATTACTATCTTGAAGAATATGTATATGAATTGAACTATGAGTCGGCCAAAATTGCCCGCGAAGTAGCCGATGAATTTACCACCAAAAATCCAGACAAACCTCGTTTTGTAGCGGGTTCCATTGGACCCACGAATAGAACAGCAAGCATGTCACCAGATGTAAACGATCCCGGTTACAGAGCCGTAACTTTTGATGATTTACGCATCGCGTACAAGCAACAAGTAGAAGCGCTTATGGATGGTGGTTGCGATTTACTTTTGGTAGAAACTATTTTTGATACTTTAAATGCCAAAGCAGCGCTTTTTGCTATTGAAGAAGTAAAAGACGAACGCAATCTTGATATTCCTATTATGGTCTCCGGAACAATTACTGATGCTTCCGGAAGAACACTTTCGGGACAAACGGTTGAGGCTTTTTTAGTTTCGGTGTCGCACATACCGTTGTTGAGTGTAGGATTCAATTGCGCCCTTGGTGCCGATTTACTCAAGCCGTATTTACAAACCTTGTCGCAAAACACATCGTTCAACGTATCGGCCCATCCTAATGCAGGATTGCCCAACGCCTTTGGAGAATACGACGAAACACCAGAACAAATGCAAGCTTTTATCAAAGAATATCTCGATGATAATTTGGTCAACATCATAGGGGGTTGTTGCGGAACAACACCAGCCCACATCAAGTTAATTGCCGATATCGCAAAGGAATACAAACCGAGGGTTTCAACTGCAGTGATGTAATGTTAAGATAATTTAGTTTATTAAAAATGGAGGAAAAGACTATTGATAATTTTAAGAATTTGAAATGGGTACTGCTATGCTCTCTTACCTTGGCAACAATATATATATTATTTGATATCTCTAGAAAAACAAAGTTTGAAAAGTACAAAGAAACATTTAAGGGCGAAGCAATTGGTTTAACAACGAGGTTTAAACAGGTCGGTAAACGAAGGGTTTTAATTTATTGCTTTTATGTGGATGGTAAGGTTATGTCTAAGAGAAATACGATGGGAGGAGATGAAATTTTAAACAAGTTTTACAAAGTGAAGTATGACTTAAATAATCCGAAAGGGAATTATATTTTTTTAGATAAAGAATTGAAGCCCGATTCCCTTACTCTTGTTAAAAATGGTTTTACTTGGACTAAATATTATGTATACGATGGAAATGTAACTAGTCGATATCTAGAAAAATCAAAATGGCAGTGATCGCGATTATTGGATTTTATTACAATGCATCTATTACGCAAGTCAAAGGAAGTATTGGTGAGTAAAATAGTTTTATTCGTTTGCGAGCGCGAGCGCCCCGCTGGTGCACATAAAATAGGCAGGAAAAGAATTTTAAGAAAAAATAATAAGCACGAGCGTGACGCTAGCGCTAGCAGCAGAGCAACTTGTTTAGATTCTTCGTTCCTCAAAATGACAAAATTGAAGAATAAAGAAACGGAAGAATCAACAAAAAAAAAGTGTGTTGTTAGCACAATGCCCGCGTGAGGGATAGTAGTGGAAAGCCCGCAGATCAATGGAGTGCTAACGGAATTGATTGAGGACTTGAAACGAATAGCCCGACCCGACTTTTTTTGGAGGGACACGCCCGAAAAAGAATTGAAATAAGATGGTAAGGTTTCGAAAACTTTGCATTAAATAAAAAAATAAAAACTCATTCTAAGTTTCTTAGAAATGGAGTAACTCAAAATAAAGAAATGGCAGAAAAAAGAAGAAACCTAGTATTAGCAGGATTGGAACCCCTAATCATTACGCCGGAAAGTGTATTTGTGAATGTGGGGGAACGAACCAATGTGACGGGTTCGAGAAAATTTCTTCGATTGATTAAGGAAGAAAAATACGATGAGGCGCTTGATATTGCGCGCCAGCAAGTAGAAGGTGGAGCACAAATCATTGATATCAATATGGATGAGGGAATGCTCGATGGCGCATATGCGATGACAAAATTCCTGAATTTGATTGCGGCTGAGCCGGATATTTCGCGCGTACCCATTATGATTGATAGCTCGAAATGGGAAATCATTGAGGCGGGTTTGAAAGTCGTACAAGGGAAATGTGTTGTGAATTCGATTTCGTTGAAAGAAGGCGAAGAAGCTTTTATTCACCATGCTAAACTGATAAAGCGTTATGGTGCGGCGGTAATTGTGATGGCTTTTGACGAAGTGGGTCAAGCGGATAATTACGAAAGGCGTGTTGAAATTTGTCAGCGTTCGTATGATATTTTAGTGGGAATTGGATTTCCGCCACAAGATATCATCTTCGATTTGAATATTTTCCCAGTGGCAACAGGTATGGAAGAGCACCGCTTAAATGCGTTGGATTTCTTTAGAGGAACCAAGTGGGTTCGCGAAAATTTACCTCACGCACATATCAGTGGTGGGGTGAGTAACGTTTCGTTTTCGTTTAGAGGAAACGATACGGTTCGTGAGGCGATGCACTCGGTTTTCTTGTACCATGCCATTCAAAACGGAATGACAATGGGGATTGTAAATCCAGAAATGTTATCGATTTATGATGAGATTCCGAAAGATTTATTGGAGCATGTTGAAGATGTGATTCTGGACAGACGCGACGATGCGACAGAACGTTTGCTCGATTTTGCGGAGAATGTAAAAGGCGACGGATCCAAAACAAATGAAAAGGCGGTATTAGAATGGCGTTCAGGAACCGTTCAAGAAAGAATCACGCACTCGTTAGTAAAAGGAGTGGATGCGTTTATTGAAGAAGATGTTGAAGAAGCGCGACAAGCTGCTACAAAACCCATTGAGGTGATCGAAATCAACTTGATGACGGGAATGAATGTCGTGGGTGATTTGTTTGGTTCGGGTAAAATGTTTTTGCCACAAGTGGTGAAATCGGCACGTGTAATGAAAAAAGCAGTGGCGTATTTATTGCCTTTTATTGAAGCGGCTAAGCAAGTTGGCGACAAATCTGGTAACGGAAAAATCCTGATGGCTACCGTAAAAGGTGATGTTCACGATATCGGAAAAAATATAGTTTCGGTGGTATTGGCTTGTAATAATTATGAGATTGTCGATTTAGGTGTAATGGTGCCTCCAGAAAAAATCATTGCTGCAGCTATTGAGCACGAAGTAGATATTATTGGATTGAGCGGATTGATCACGCCGTCCTTGGACGAAATGGTGTATCTCGCTAAGGAATTGGATAAAAGAGGACTTAAAATTCCAGTCATGATTGGTGGTGCAACAACTTCGCGTGCGCATACAGCCGTGAAAATTGCACCTCAATACAGCCAAACGGTAATTCACGTCAACGATGCCTCGAGAGCGGTAACGGTAGCGGGTAATTTATTGGATCACAACCGAAAAATATATGCTAGTGATATTCGTGCAGAATACGATGCGTTTAGAGAAACGTTTTTGAATCGTTCTCGCGACAAGAATTTCTTGACCATTGAGCAAGCCCGTAAAAATAAATTGCAATTGGATTGGGATAATTTCACGCCCGTGAAACCTAAAGTTATTGGCAAGCAAATCGTAGAAGTAGATTTAGAAACTTTGGTGCCTTATATCGATTGGACGCCGTTTTTTAGAACTTGGGAATTGTTTGGGAAATATCCAGCTATTTTAACCGATGAAGTAGTAGGCGAACAAGCGACTTCGGTTTTTGCAGATGCACAAGCCATGCTGAAAGTTATTTTGAAAGAGAAGAAATTATCTGCCAAAGGTATTTACGGCATTTTTCCGGCGAATCAAATCAATGATGATGATATTGAACTATACGAAGCCCCCCCCGCCCCCGAAGGGGGAGCTACTCTCGAAACAGCAAAACAAACTTGGGAAACAGCAAATCCTATTATGTATGATGTTTTAAAAGAACGCGCTAAAGAGATGAGAAACAAACCAACAGAAGCTGAGAAAATGCTATGGAATGTTTTATCTAATAGAGGAGTAGAAGGGTATAAATTTAGAAGGCAACATGTAATAGGGGAATATATAGTTGATTTTGTGTGTTTGGAAAAAAAGCTAGTTATTGAAGTGGATGGATCTATTCATAATCATCCCGAACAAATTGAACATGATAAAGAGAGAACTATTTGGCTAGAATCTAAGGGTTTTAAAGTTGTTAGATACACTAATAAAGAGGTATTGAATAATTTACATGAAACAATTGAAAAAATCAGCAAGGAGTTGTCTACAAAGGAGATAGTTCCCCCTTTGGGGGTTAGGGGGCTCTTTTTGACTTTACGCCAACAATCTCAAAAAACCAAAGGAGCGCCAAACATCGCTTTGTCTGATTTTATTGCGCCAAAAGAAAGCGGAAAAGTAGATTATATGGGAGCCTTTTGTGTAACTACTGGTTTTGGTGTGGACGAATGGGCGGCTGAATTCGAAAAGGATTTAGATGATTATAATTCGATTATGGTGAAAGCGCTTGCTGATCGTTTTGCAGAAGCTTTTGCTGAATATTTGCACGAGAAAGTGCGTAAAGAATTTTGGGGTTATGCTGCTGATGAGAATTTATCAACCGAAGATATGATTGATGAGGTTTATAAAGGGATTCGACCAGCGCCAGGATATCCAGCTTGTCCAGATCATTTAGAGAAACCGACTATTTGGAAATTATTAAATGTTGCGGAAGAAATCGGAGTAACCTTGACCGAAAGTATGGCTATGTGGCCGGCTTCATCAGTATCGGGTTACTACTTTGGAAATCCAGAAAGTAAGTATTTTGGACTCGGAAAAATTAAAGAAGATCAAGTAATTGACTACGCCAAAAGAAGAAATGTTTCCACTGATGTAGCCATGAAATGGTTGAATCCGAATATTGCTGATTAGGAATTTTGTTTCAAGTTTAAGGATTCAAGTTACTCGGGAGAACTTTAAACTTTAAACTTGGAACATGAAACAAAAAATAAAATGAAAGTAACACAACATATAGAAAAAGCCAAAGGAGAAACTTTGTTTTCATTTGAAATTATTCCGCCTCAAAAAGGGAAAAGTATTCAAGAATTGTATGATAACATTGACCCTTTGATGGAGTTCAAACCGCCATTTATTGATGTGACTACCTCACGAGAGGAGTTTATTTATGTTGATAAAGGTAACGGTTTATTGGATAAAAAGCTAACCAGAATGCGACCGGGAACCCTTGGAATTTGCGCTTCGATAACCCATAAATACAACGTAGATACCGTTCCTCATGTTTTGTGTGGCGGTTTTACCAAGGAAGAAACAGAGTATTTATTAGTAGATTGTCATTATCTGGGAATCAATAATGTAATGGCGTTGCGCGGTGATGCGATGAAGGACGAACAATCCTTTGTTCCAAAAGTGGGTGGAAATCGTTTTGCAATTGATCTAGTGCAGCAAATCAAATTGTTGAACGAAGGCAAGTATTTGCATGAAGTTATGCATGTGGATAATAAGGCTGATTTTTGTATTGGTGTGGCAGGATATCCTGAAAAGCATTTGGAATCTCCATCGTTACTTTCTGATTTGAAAAGGTTAAAAGAAAAAGTGGACGCAGGTGCTGATTATGTGGTGACACAAATGTTTTTTGACAATGCCAAATATTTTGAATTTGTGTCCAAAGCCAGAGAAATGGGAATTACAGTACCTATTATTCCTGGTATCAAGCCATTGGCGGTGCAAAGACATTTGCAAATTTTACCGCAAATATTCCGAATCGATTTGCCCGAAGATTTAATTGATGCAGTAGATAAATGCAAAACAAATGCAGATGTAAAACAAGTGGGAATTGAATGGGCTATCCAGCAATCACGCGAGCTAAAGGCTGCGGGAGTTCCGGTATTGCATTATTATTCAATGGGTAAATCAGAAAATATCCGTCAAATTGCTAGCCAACTTTTTTAGCAATTTATTCTTGATATTTTAAAAGCGTCCAGCCTTTTGAAGGCTGGACGCTTTTTTTATAATTTGTATTTTAGCAGTGTTTGTTTTTTATTCAAGAATATAACTCAATATTACCAACTATTTAGTGATCTCCCTAAAGACCGCTTCTAAGTTTTTATTCTTTTGATTGAGTTGTAAGGTTTTCAAACCATTGTTTTGAGCAAAATCAAAGACTACAGAGCGCATGTCTTTATCTGATTTAAAAGTCAGTTCCCACATCATATCGTGAACGTTTACATACGAAACAAGATTCTCAATTTTAGAAATCAATTGTTCTTCGACTTGAAAATCAAATTCCACTTCAATGACTTGTTCCTTGTCTTCAGAAATTAAATTATCTAGTTTTTTATCGGTAACAATTTTACCATTGTTGATGATTATAACGCGATCACATATAGCCTCAACCTCTTGCATAATGTGTGTTGAAAGAAAAACAGTCTTGTCTTTTCCGACGTTTTTAATTACGTTTCTAATCTCCATCAACTGGTTTGGATCTAAACCAGTGGTAGGCTCATCCAGGATTAATACATCAGGATTGTGCAGTAGCGCATTGGCCAATCCTACACGCTGGCGGTACCCTTTAGAGAGTTGGCCTATTTTTTTATGGCTTTCGGTACTTAAACCTGTCAATTGAATTACCTCTTCGATACGAGATTTGGCAACTTTGTACACATCAGCGTTAAAGGCTAAATATTCACGAACATACAAATCCAAATACAACGGATTGTGCTCCGGCAAGTACCCAATAGAAAGTTGCACTGCTTTTGGATTGGTGTTTACATCCTGCCCGTTTACCGTGGCAGTTCCTTCATCAGCGGTAATGTAGGTAGTTAAAATTTTCATCAAAGTCGATTTTCCAGCTCCATTTGGGCCTAAAAAACCAACAATTTCTCCTTTGTTAATTGAAAATGAAACGTTATCTAATGCTTTTTGAGCACCGTAGCTTTTGGAAATGTTATTTACTGCTATTGACATGATGAATTATTTGTTGCAAAAGTAAACAGAAAATGAATGGATTTGTTGTTCGATTGCCTACTAATTCACGAATAATTTTTTCACGAATAGTTACGAGCACTTCTATTCGAAATGATAAAAAAGTAGCATCGTGATTGCACCACTATCATTTAGATTTCTATATTTACTTAAAATAGTTCAAAAGACACATGAAAGACATAGGATCAGGAGGTTTCGTGAAAAATTATAAAGGGATTATGCTACTTCTGGGGGGCATTCTTGCAGGAAGTATATTAGGTTTGGTTTTTGGTAAAGAGGTGGAGGTTTTGAAACCTTTGGGAGACATTTTTCTAAATTTGTTGTTTACGGCCATTATTCCGTTAGTGTTTTTTACCATATCGGCATCAATTGCTACTTTAGAAAAAACCGAAAAACTAGGAAAGTTATTCTTAATCGTAATTGGAGTCTTTTTGTTTACGGTCTTGGTTTCTGCAATCCTTATGGTAGTTGGAGTTTTGATTTTTCCAATCCATCAAGATATTATCATTTCTAAAATTCCGCTAGAAATTGTAGCCGAAAATAGCACTGGCTCTCAGATTACGCAATTGCTCACCGCGGGTGATTTTTATGAATTGTTGTCCCGAAAAAATATGTTGGCGCTCATTCTTTTTTCTTTTTTAGTAGGGTTTGCCAGCTTGCAATCTGGTGAAAAAGGCAATGATTTCAGTAGGTTTTTACGATCTGGTAACGAAGTAATGAAACAATTGCTATACATTATTATGCAAACAGCACCCGTAGGTTTAGGTGCCTATTTTGCTTATCAGGTGGGTATTTTTGGTCCGCAACTGTTTGGTGCTTATGCCAAGCCGCTAGGGCTTTACTATGCTGTTTGTGCTTTTTACTTCATCGTATTTTTTAGTTTATATGCCTACATGGCGGGTGGGAAATTAGGGTTTAAAGTGTTTTGGAAAAATAATATAACACCTTCGTTAACAGCTATTGGGACCTGCAGCAGCATTGCTACTATTCCAGCAAATCTTGAAGGTGCCGAAAAAATGAATATTCCTGCTCACATTAGGAATGTCGTTATTCCATTGGGAGCACCTTTGCATAAAGATGGTTCGAGTATGTCATCCATTATCAAGATAGCCGTTATTTTTGCCATGTTTGGTAAGGATTTTACAGATCCAATTACGATTCTTACCGCTTTAGGAATTACAGTTGTGGTTTCTGTTGTTGAGGGCGGAATTCCTAATGGTGGTTACATAGGCGAAATCCTAGCAATAACCGTTTATGGTTTTCCAATGGAACAAGCCTTGCCAGCGGCAATGATTATTGGAACTTTGGTTGATCCAATGGCAACTTTGTTAAATGCTAATGGAGATTTGATTTCGGCAATGTTAGTGACAAGAATTGCCGAGGGGAAAAAGTGGCTTTCTGAAAAAGTACTTGTATAAATCACGTTCCATATTGTGTGTTGCAGCATAATTAAGCCTTGTTTTTACCTAACAATACAATAATTGCTGTTGTATGAATAGTATTTTAGAAGCCTTTTTTTAAACATTACATAATTAATAACCAACTTTTTAGCGAATCCATTTTTTGTGTCATAAAATCAACTTTTTTTTGGGTGCAGTAAAAAATTATGTATACATTCGCAAAGTAATAAATACAAAAAATACAAAACATGTTGAGTAACCGATTTTATTTTAGCAACTCTTATTATTTCTTCTGGAAGGTAGAAAGGGATTGTTGCATGGTTATTTAATTCAAAAATTAAATTGATACTATAGATATACAATCCCGATGCAAATCGGGATTTTTTTTTGCTTAAAAGTGTGTAAAATGAATACAATTATAGGAATACAAGGCATTACGGGCTCGTTTCATCATCAAGTTGCTCAAGAATATTTCAATCAGGAATTTATTCTTGACGAGTGTTTGTCTTTTGAGGAATTGGTAGACAGCTTGTTAGCAGGCAAGTCAGAGCAAGCAATTATGGCCATAGAAAATTCAATTGCAGGTCCAATTATTCCCAATTATGCCTTAATTGACAAGAATAATTTACACATAATTGGAGAGCATTATTTGAATATTCATCAAAATTTAATGGCGTTGAAAGGTCAAAAAATTAAAGATATTCTCGAAGTACATTCGCATCCGATGGCGCTTTTACAATGTATGGATTTCTTAAAAAAATATCCCAATATCAAATTGGTTGAAGACAAAGATACCGCTGAGACAGCACGAAGAATTCAAGAAAAACAACTGAAAGGAATAGCGGCAATTGCAAGTAAAACAGCTTCGGAAATGTATGATTTGGAAATTATTGCGCCAGAAATCCAGACGATTAAGAACAACATGACGCGCTTTGTGATTATCAAAAAAGAAAATTCATTTGTTCCTGAAAGTGAAATTAACAGAGCATCGATAAAATTTGAACTGGATCACAAACGCGGGAGTTTAGCAGCAGTTTTAAACGTAATGAGTGATTGTAAATTGAATTTAACTAAGATTCAATCTTTGCCCAAAATTGAAACACCATGGAAATATTCCTTTTTTGTGGATGTCACTTTTGAGAAATACGAAGATTATGCTAAAGCAAAATCATTATTGAATATAATGGCCGAATACTTTAAAGTCTTGGGTGAATACAAGAATACTAAAATATAAAGAGCCTCGAGTTACCAAGTTATACAGATATAAAAATTTAAACATGATTACCACAGCAAAGCGTCTCCATATCATTGAAGAATATTATTTCTCCTCCAAATTGAGAGAAGTAAGGCAACTAGCTGCCGAAGGCAAACCCATCATTAATATGGGAATTGGGAGTCCAGATTTACAACCGGCGCCTGCAATTGTAGCTGCAATTGTAGCTGCGATGCAAGATGAAAACGCGCATCAATACCAGAGTTATCAGGGATTGCCGGAGTTGCGCGAAGGTATGGCTGCTTTTTATGCCAAAAATTATGGTGTAACACTCAATCCGGTAACCGAAATTTTGCCTTTGATGGGTTCTAAGGAAGGAATTATGCATATTTCGCTGGCTTTTTTGAATGAAGGCGATCACGTTTTGATTCCGAATCCGGGCTATCCTACGTACACATCAGTGACCAATTTAGTTGGAGCGGTTCCAGTGTATTATGATTTGAAAGAGGGAAACCAGTGGGAGCCGGATTTTGAAGCTTTGGAGCAAATGGACTTAACCAAAGTGAAAATCATGTGGATTGGGTATCCGCACATGCCTACGGGAGCACGAGGGAGTTTGGAATTGTTTGAAAAATTAGTGGCTTTTGCTGCAAAACATCAAATTTTATTGGTCAACGACAATCCATATAGTTTTGTTTTGAATGACAATCCGATGAGTTTGTTGCAGGTAAAAGGAGCAAAGGATGTGGCTTTAGAACTGAATTCTTTGAGTAAAACTTTTAACATGGCGGGCTGGAGGGTAGGCATGGTGTTAGGAAATGCCAATGCTATTGATGCGGTTTTGAAAGTAAAAAGCAATATGGATAGTGGTATGTTTTACGGCATTCAAAAAGGAGCTGTTGCAGCGCTGAAAAGTGATAAAGCTTGGTTTGATGCTATGAATGAAATCTATAAAAAAAGACGAATTGTAACAGAGGAGCTCGCCGAAAAACTGGGTTGTAAAGTGTATAAAGAAGGTGTTGGTTTATTTGTTTGGGCAAAATTACCCGAGGGAGTTACATCAGCGGAAGTGTTTATTGATAGAATCTTGCATGAGAAATCAATTTTTATTACACCGGGAACTATTTTTGGGAGTAATGGCGAAGGCTACATTCGGTTTGCTTTGTGTGTTGAACAAGAAAAAATTAGAGAAGCAATCAGTCGATTTTAAGCCCCCTGACCCCCAAAGGGGGAATGAAATAGCAGCGAGATGTATTGCATTTAGTTATTATTCATGATCAAATGAATTTGTTTAATGAAAAAATAAATTTCTGTATGACGAGGTTTCCTAGCCCTGATAGTAGTGGAAATCATTTGCTGCCGGGGTTCGGCAGGAAAGATTGCAACGGATAGCAGGATTAGCTTCGGATAAAAAACAAAAAAATGAAAGTATTTGTAATAGGCATAGGCTTGATAGGTGGTTCGATGGTGTTAGATATTAAAGATTTGTATCCCCATGCCACGATTTATGGGATTGATACGAACGAGAAGCATTTGGAACAGGCAATTGAGTTGGGGGTAATTGATGAAATGGCAACATTTACAGACTTAATGCATGCTGATTTTGTGATTGTTTCGGTTCCTGTAGATGTAGCGCTCACGGTTGTGCCCCAAGTTTTGCAGGCGATTGGAGACCAAACGATTGTTTTTGAAGTGGGTTCGACAAAATTACCTATTTGTGAAGGTATTGCCAACCATGCCAAAAGGAGAAATTTTATAGCCACGCATCCTATTGCTGGAACGGAATTTTCGGGACCATCTGCAGCAATAAAAGGGTTGTTTCAAGGAAAAACAAACATTATTTGTGAGGTAGAGAAAACGACTTTTAAATTGCAAGAACGCGCCTTGGCCTTGTTTCAAGAAATGGGCATGCGCATTCGGTATATGGATCCAAAATCACATGATAAGCACATCGCGTATGTGTCGCATTTGTCCCATATCAGTGCTTTTATGTTAGGAAAAACAGTCATTGACAAGGAGAAACACGAGCAGGATATTTTTGATATGGCAGGTTCTGGTTTTGAAAGTACGGTGCGTCTTGCTAAAAGTTCGCCCGCAATGTGGACACCCATTTTTAAGCAAAATAGAAAGCAAGTTGTAAAAACTTTGAATGAATATATCTTGAATTTATCTAAATTTAAGGAGCTATTAGAGAATGAGGATTACGAGGCGATTTACAATGAAATGGAAAGCGTGAATAAGATAAAAGAGATATTGAACGGAATGAATGTTAAGAAGTGATCAGTTGACAGTTTATAGTAGCAGTTTTCAGTGATGAGTCAAAGTTAACAGTTTTCAATGCTTACAAAAAATATAAAAAAAACGAAACTTAGAAAATAAAATTTAGAAAAGATGGAAAATAAGAAAGAAATGAGAAACTGGTTGGAGGCATTTAATTTGACCCACCCATTAGTGATAGCAGGGCCATGTAGCGCTGAAACCGAAGAGCAAGTGTTGAAAATTGCACATGAGTTAAAAGATTCAGATGTAAGTATTTTTAGAGCAGGGATCTGGAAACCAAGAACACGTCCAGGAGGATTTGAAGGCGTGGGCGAAATAGGTTTGAAATGGTTGAAAAAAGCCAAAGAAGAAACAGGTTTGCTAATGGGAACGGAGGTAGCCAATGCTGCTCACGTAAAATTAGCTTTAGAATATGACATTGATGTCTTGTGGATAGGTGCTAGAACAACGGTAAACCCATTTGCGGTTCAGGAAATTGCAGACGCATTGGCTGGAACAAAGAAAATTGTCTTGGTAAAAAACCCTGTAAATCCAGATTTATCCTTGTGGTTAGGTGGAGTAGAACGTTTGTACAATGCAGGAATTGAGAAATTAGGAGTAATTCACAGAGGTTTCTCTACTTACGAGAAAACAAAATACCGCAACATTCCAGAGTGGCAAATAGCTATTGAATTGCAAAATAAATTCCCTGATTTACCATTGATTATTGATCCTTCGCACATTACTGGTGATCGCAAAATGATCTTAGAGGTTACGCAAGAAGCTTTAGATTTGAATTACGACGGAATGATTATTGAAACGCATACAGATCCGGACAACGCTTGGAGTGATGCCGCACAACAAGTAACACCAGATGCTTTGAAACAAATTTTCATTGATTTGAAAGTACGTAAAACGGATGATGTATCGGATGATTTTACTCAGAAAATGAAAAAACTAAGGGCTAATATTGACGTTTTAGATGCTACTTTGCTAGAGCTTTTAGGCAAACGTATGAAAGTTGCTGATGAAATTGGTGTGGTGAAAAAAGCAGCCAATGTAGCTGTTTTGCAAAACAACCGTTGGAACGAAATTTTAGGTAAAATGATTTTGGATGGAGAAACCAAAGGACTTTCAGAAGAGTTTGTTTTAAAATTATTTAAAGCCATTCACCAAGAAAGTATCAGCCATCAAGATAAGGTATTGAACGCTTAATTGCTTGTAAATTTTTAATAAATCCTCCAGAGCTTCGTTAAGAAGATTTTGGAGGATTTTTGTTTGAACTTGTTTCTAAAAAAACTGTGCACTTTGAACTTCAAACTTGAAACAAAATTTTACCTTTGTCACATGACAGGAATCGTTTATAAATCTACAGGAAGTTGGTACACCGTAAAATCCGAGCAAGGAGATTTTATAGAATGCCGTATGAAAGGGAAATTTCGCATTAAGGGAATAAAAAGTACCAATCCCATTGCAGTAGGCGATGTGGTAGATTACGAACTCGAGGAAACATCAGATGCAGTTACGGGTACCATTTTTAATATTCATGACAGAAAAAATTACATCGTACGCAAGTCGGTTAATTTATCGCATCAAATGCATATTATAGCTTCAAATATTGATCGTGTTTTTTTATTGATCACTGTGAACAATCCGCCAACAACTTTTAATTTTATTGATCGATTTCTTATAACTGCGGAGGCGTACGGAATAGAAACGGTTTTGGTGTTTAATAAAATTGACACTTTTGACGAGGCTACTTTAGACGAACAATTGTACATGCAGCATGTGTACCAGCAAATAGGATATACTTGTTTGCGCGTGTCCTCAACTGAAATGAAAGGAATTGAGGAATTAAAAGCCTTGATGATAGGAAAAGTAAGCATGTTCTCTGGGCATTCAGGTGTGGGAAAATCTACATTGGTAAACGCTATGGAGCCTGCTTTGCATTTGAAAACAAAAACCATTTCAGACGCCAGTAAACAAGGACAACATACCACAACCTTTGCTGAAATGTATGATTTATCTTTTGGCGCCAGTATTATTGATACACCCGGAATCAAAGGATTTGGGATGGTAGATATGGAGCCGGCTGAAATTAGCGGGTATTTCCCCGAGTTTTTTAAATTGAAAGAGCAATGCAAGTTCAATAATTGTTTGCATAAAGAAGAGCCTAAGTGCGCCATAAAAGAAGCATTAGATCGAGATGAAATTGCTTGGTCACGCTACAACAGTTACCTTAAAATTTTAGAAGGTGACGATGAACATTACCGAACTGACATTCATAACGAAGATCGAATTATAAGCGATAAAACTAGAGAGTAATATTTTTAAAAGTCATAATTAACGAAAGATATAGATTTTTTTACTTTCGACTTTAAGACTTTGTAACTTTATGACTGATTAATGAAAGTAGTAATCCAAAGAGTTTCTCAAGCTTCAGTCACAATTGACGATCAAATTGTAGCTAATATTCAAAAAGGATTGTTGGTATTGGTTGGTATCGAGGATGCGGATACGCATGAAGATAGCAGCTGGCTGAGTTCCAAAATTGTGAATCTTCGTATTTTTGGAGATGAAAATGACGTCATGAATCTTTCTGTTAAAGATATCAGTGGTGACATTATTGTGGTCTCTCAATTTACTCTTCAAGCCTTAACTAAAAAAGGCAATCGCCCATCTTATATTAAAGCATCAAAGCCAGAAATAGCAGTTCCTCTGTATGAACAATTTGTTGCCCAAATAGAACAAGATCTTAGCAAAAAAGTACAAACCGGAGTTTTTGGTGCCGATATGAAAGTACAATTACTAAACGATGGACCTGTAACCATTATCATAGACAGTAAAAATAAAGAGTAATTACTTTGCTGCTTGTTAGATTTAATATATTTTTGAGCACCACGAATATTATTTTCAAAACCAACAGCAGACTTTTTTTGTAAAGGTCTCTTGTTTATTGCATTTTGGTTATCTTCTCCCAACATTTATTCATTACAATGAAAATATCAACATTTGTTTGTCTTTTATTTATTGCATTAACATTTCAAGTTTCAGCTCAAAAAAGAGAGTATGTTTCCCTCATTATTTCAGATAGCTTAAAAGAAAATTCTAATGCCGTGATTCGCTTAAATCAAATAGACATTACTATCTCTTCACAAAAAAGCATGACTGTGAAAGAAAAAAGAGTTGTTACAGTTTTGAATCAAAATGGACTCAATGCAATACATGCAGTTGAAAGTTATGATAAAAGAAAAACAGTAAAAGCAATTGAGGCAGTTGTTTATGATGCTTTTGGAAATGAAATAAAAAAAATAAAACGTAAAGATTTTAAAGATCAAAGCGCATCAGGAGGAGGTACTCTTTTTTCTGATGGAAGGTATCTAACTATTGACTATACGCCTACTCAATACCCATTTACAATAGTCTATGAAAGTGAAACAGAGACTTCAAATACAGCTTTTATTCCGTCATGGTTAGTATTGACTGATTTTTATGTAAGTGTTGAGAAAAGCATTCTTAACGTAACGTTCCCTTCCGGTCTTGGGTTTAAAAAGAAAGAATTTAATTTCGAAAAATTCAAGATCATTAAAGAAAAAGATACTGACACACAGTTAACCTATTCTGTTGAGAATGTTTTAGCTCAAAAATATGAAGACTACACACCTGTTTCAAAAATATTCCCGAAAGTGATGATGGGATTAGAAAATTTTAATTTAGAAGGTGTTGATGGAACTGCAAAAAACTGGAATGAATATGGGAAATGGTTCTCTGAAAATATTTTGAAAGGAACTGAGATTCTCAATGACGATAGCAAGGCAAAGATTAAAACACTGGTAGGTAGCGAAACAGATCCTATTAAAAAGGCAAAAATAGTGTATAAATTTGTTCAAGAAAAATCAAGATATGTAAGTGTTCAAGTGGGAATAGGTGGGTTTAAACCAATGCCTGCTAATGATGTAGACCGTTTAGGATATGGAGATTGCAAAGCTCTGTCAAATTATACAAGGGCTTTACTTGAAGTAGTTGGAGTACCGTCTTACTACACTGAACTTTATGGAGATAGCAATATTCGAGACATTGAAGCAGATTTTTTCTCTATTCAAGGCAACCATGTAATTTTGTGTATTCCTAACGGCCCTGAAAATATATTTCTTGAATGTACAAGTCAAACAGATCCTTTTGGTTTTCAAGCCAATTTTACCGATGACAGAGACGTCGTAGTTATGAAACCGGATGGTGGTCACATCATCCATACTAAAAAATATCAAGATAAGGACAACAGTCAGATCTCTAAAGGAAGTTACAGTATAGATGCTAATGGTGATTTTTTCGGTAAAGTAGAAATTGTATCTAGAGGTACACAATACCACCAAAAACAAGGAATTGAAAAGTTGTCAGCTATTGAAAAAGATGCACATTATAAAAATTATTGGAGTGTTATAAATAATTTGAAAATAGGAACAATAGATCTTGTGAATAATAAGGATAGCGTTCAATTTACTGAAAATGTTGCTTTTAGTTCTAGCAATTATACTAGTGTAATTGGTGGCAAAATGATGATGGTGTTAAACGCTTATAATCAATATTCAGGAAGTGTTAAACGGATTAGAAATCGTAAACATCCCTTTGAAATTCCAAGAGGATACATAGATGTAGATGAAATAGAAGTTCATTTACCGCCTGGCTTTTCGGTTGATTTTTTACCAAATGGTTTTGAATTAAATACTAAGTTTGGCGAATATAAAACGGAAATAATAAAAAAAGATGATTCTAATTTGATTTACAAACGCTCTTTGTTCTTGAAAAAAGGTTTGTATTCCAACGAAGAATACGAGGATTACCGATTGTTTATGGAGCAAATTTCCAGAAATGACAATGCTAAAGTTTTACTAACCAAAAACTAATCATAATATGAAATTTAACCAACTTATCAGTGCATTGTTTCTGATTGCAATTGTTTTAAAAACAAATGCTCAGGAATTTAAATTAGGAAAAGTCTCCGTGGCAGAATTGGAGGAAAAGTCACATCCTCAAGATCCTTCTGCAGTTGCGGCGATTCTGTTTAAAAAAGGGGATGTTCGATTTGAATACAGTCAAGATAAAGGTTTTGAGATGGTTACTGTAGTCAAAACACGCGTCAAGATTTATAAAAAAGAAGGTTCCGATTGGGCAAATCAAGCGTTACAATATTATTTAGGAAGTAATTTAAAGGAAAGCGTTTCTTTTTCTGACGCAGTGACGTTTAATTTAATCGAAGGTAAAATAGAGAAAACTAAATTAAAAAGTGAGGGTGAATTTGATGAAAAAATCAATAAATATTGGGGCAGGAAGAAGATAACAATGCCTAACGTTAAGGAGGGTTCGGTCATAGAATACGAATATACAATTAGATCGCCACGTGCAAGTGAACTAAAAGATTGGTTTTTTCAAACCAGTATTCCTGTCAATTATTCGGAATTTATAACTTATGTCCCTGAGTTTTACGTTTATAATCCGAACCTTAAAGGTTATGTATTTCCTAAGGTTACTGTGGATAAAAGTCAAAAATCCCTGGTAATTAACAGTAAAGAAAGGAGGGATAGCAGGGTCACTACCTTTTCTCAAGATAATCTAAATTATCAGGAAACAAAGACGACTTATTTAGCTAAAAATTTGCCCGCAATGAAAGAAGAGTCTTTTGTGAATAATATTGAAAATTATACGGCAAGTGTTACACATGAATTGGCCATGACTAAATTTCCAAATTCTATTCCTGAAATGTATTCTACAGATTGGAATTCGGTTGTAAAGACGATTTATAATTATGATGACTTTGGACCAGAATTAAATAAAACAGGTTATTTTGAAAAAGATTTACAAGGTGTAATAGCGGGTTTAAATGCTGCCGAGGATAAAATCACTGCAATTCTACAATTTGTTAAAGCGACTGTAAAATGGGACGAGTATTATGGGTATTCTTGTAATGATGGTGTAAGGCAGGCTTATAACAAGAAATCAGGTAATGTTGCCGAAATAAACTTAATGTTAACAGCGATGTTACGATATGCCGGTTTAACTGCAAATCCTGTTTTAGTTAGTACGCGTTCTAATGGGATAGCTCTATTTCCAAATAGAACTGCCTTTAATTATGTTATTGCTGCCGTTGAAGATGGTCAGAACCTAATTCTTTTAGATGCTACAGATGCTTTTTCTGCTCCTAATATATTGCCTATACGCGATTTAAATTGGGTGGGTAGGCTAATTCGAAAAGATGGAAGTTCCATAGAAGTAGATTTGATGCCACAGCAAACAGCAAATGATCTTATATCTATGAATTATAGTGTCGATGAAAAAGGGGAGGTTTTAGGTAAGTTGAGACGTCAAAGAACAAATCATCATGCAATGTTATTTCGATCTTCATTTAAGGGAACCAAAGAAGATGCTTACTTAGAAAAATTTGAAAATGATAACAATAATATTCAAGTAAGTGAATATGTAAGAACAAACGAAACAGATGTTAAATTACCTGTAGTTGAAACACTTTCTTTTAAAGGGGGCAATTTTAGCGAAAAAGTAGGTAATGCCATATACATTAAACCATTATTGTCTTTTACCACAAGTGTAAATCCTTTTAAGCAAGAAATTAGAGAATATCCAGTTGATTTTGCTTTTCCACTCATGGATAAATATGTAGTAAATATTCAAGTTCCTGATGGATATAAGATAGATTTCTATCCTAAAACCGAGGTTGTTTCTATGCAAGATGGACTAGCCACCTTTAAATTTTTAACGAGTGCGACAGACAACGCAGTTCAAATATCATTTTTATACCAGATAAACGCTTCAATAATTGGAGCTGACTACTATCCTGCCTTAAAAGAGTTCTTTCAAAAGATGATAGATAAACAAAACGAAAAAATAGTTTTTAAAAAGGCATAGTAAATGAAGTTTAATCTTTTTTTTGCAGGTATGGTTGTATTGTTTTTTTCTACAATGAATGCTCAAAACTCAGTGCCGGGAAATGTTACGGTTGACCAGCTTTTAGAGAAGTTTCATCCGCTAGATTCTACAGCAAATGCCGCTATTTTAACCAAAAAAGGAAGGACTTTTTTTAAATACAACATAAAAGATGGTTTTGTACTCAACCATGAATACTTTTTTAGAATTAAAGTTTATAAAAAAGAAGGGTTAAGTTGGGCAAACTTTCAAGTGCCTTATTATGTAGGGTATGAAGATTTACACGATGAGTCGGTTAGGTTTTCTAATGCATGTACTTATAATCTTGAAAACGGTAAAATTGTTAATACAAAGCTAAATAGTGAGGGAAGCTTTAAGAAAAATGTAAACTCCTATTGGAGCATTGCTTCTATTTCATTGCCAAATGTGAAAGTTGGTTCCGTAATAGAATTCAAATACACCATTAAATCAGAGAATATTGTAAAATTTCCAGTATATGAAAATCAATACAGTATACCATTAAATTATTCAGAATATAATACTGAAGTGCCAGAATTTTTTATTTACAAAACACTTCAAATAGGTACTACTAAAATAGATTCCGACTCCAAATTAGATAGCGGGTCACAATCTTTTGATAATATATATGGGCAAAGAAGTAATATGAAGTATAAACAAATCAATAGTACTTACTTGACCAAAAATATTTCTGCTATTAAGGATGAAGATTATGTTGATAATATAAAAAATTATACTTCTGCCATTCAAAATGAGCTAGAACGTACCCGCTATCCTGATGAACCAGTAAAAGAGTATACGGTAACATGGGAAGGAGTATCAAGAAATATTTTTGAAAATAAGTCTTTTGGACCCGAACTCAATGAAAGACAATATGTATTACAAGATGTACAAAGAATAATCGCTAATGTAGTAGGAGAGGAAGAAAAACTTGCAATCATTTTTAAATTTGTTCAAAGTAAAATGAATTGGAATAATGAAAATGGATACTTCACGGATAAAGGTGTAAAAAAAGCTTATTTGGATCAGACAGGAAATGTTGCCGAAATAAATTTTATACTAATTGCCATGATGAAATTGGCGGGTTTAAATGCTAATCCTGTTTTAATAAGTACTGTTGATCATGGTATACCCATTTTTCCTAATCGTATAGTGTTTAATTATATTATTGCAAGTGCAGAAATTGATGGAAAATATATTCTTTTAGATGCAACAAACAAGTACACTTCGCAAAATGTACTACCGCTAAAAGCATTAAATAGGATAGGAAGGCTCATAAGGGAAGACGGATCTTCGCAAGAAATTAGTTTGGATCCAACCACAGTATCAAAATTAAATTATTCTGTAGTGTCTACGATTACTGATACAGGTACAATTACAGGTAAAATTATAGTGCAAAGATCCATGCATGAGGCATTTAGATTTAGAGAGCAATATGCCAATAGTAATAAGGATAACTATGTTGAATTTTTAGAAAATAATCTAGGTAGTATACAAATCAAGGATTATACTATTGAAAATAAGGTTGGGGATTTATCGAAACCTGTTACAGAAATTTTTTCTTTCAGTGCCGATAATCATTGTGAAAAGATAGCTGGTAAAATTTATGTTGATCCATTATTGTTTTTCACCACCGATAAAAATCCATTCAAACAAGAAAAGAGGCAAATGCCATTATTTTTTGGCTACCCATTACAAGAAAAATATATTGTAAACATAGAATTTCCAGAAGGCTATGAAGTAGAATCCTTACCAAAGCCTGTAAAAATCGTTCTTGATGATAATATCGTCGTTTTCTCTATTAACGCTTTAGCGCAACAAAATAAGATACAATTAATAGTTACAAAAGAATTGAATACAGTTTTATTGGCGGAGGATTTTTATGAAGATTTAAAAAACTTTTATCAAAGAACTATCGAAATTCAAAAACAAAAAATCGTTCTCAAAAAAATATAAACAATGAACCTAAAAAACGCCCAGTTAGACGTAGACACCTGGATTAAAGAACATGGTGTTCGTTACTTTAACGAATTAACTAATATGGCACAACTTACCGAAGAGGTAGGCGAAGTAGCTCGTATTATTGCCCGTCGTTACGGTGAACAATCAGAGAAAGAAAGTGATAAAAACAAAGATTTAGGCGAGGAGCTTGCTGATGTCGTTTTTGTAGTATTGTGTTTAGCAAATCAAACGGGGATTGATTTACAAGCCGCTTTTGATAAAAAGATGGATTTAAAATCCGTAAGAGATAAAGACCGTCACAAAAACAACGATAAACTAAAATAAATTGTCAATTGTAAATTATGAATTGTGAATGAGTAGTAGTAAATTGCGCATTTGGGTTATTTAATTCATAACTCATAATTCACAACTTATAAATACAAAAATGAATTTAAAAGTAACTACGAATTCACCTTTTACGATTGACGATGTACAATTAAACATAACAGGTTCCAAAAGCGAAACCAACCGTCTACTATTGTTGAAAGCTTTGTTTCCTACTATTACGCTCAATAATACCTCTAATTCTGATGATAGCGAGGTCATGCAAAAAGCCTTGAAAGGCCATGCAGAAATAGTTGATATTCATCATGCAGGAACGGCTATGCGATTCTTGACGGCGTATTATGCAGTGCATGAAGGTCTCGAGGTAATACTGACCGGTTCTCAACGCATGACGGAACGCCCAATACAAGTTTTGGTAGAAGCACTACAACAGTTAGGAGCCGTAATATCATATGAGAAAGAAGTAGGTTATCCACCCATCAAAATCAGTGGTCAAAAAATAACGGCCTCAAAAGTGTCCATCCCAGCTAATGTAAGTAGTCAGTATATTTCTGCTTTGTTATTGGTGGCGCCAAAACTAGAGAACGGAATCGAAATTACGTTGGTAGGTGAAATTACCTCCGTTCCCTACATCAAAATGACATTAGCATTATTAAATGATTTAGAAGTCAAAACAAAGTTCGAAGGCAATGTAATTACGGTTTATCCTAAGAAAGAAGTAGTTGCAAAGTCTATGACAGTGGAGTCTGATTGGAGTTCGGCTTCGTATTTTTTCAGTCTAGTAGCACTTTCTAGTAAAGCTTCAATAACCTTAAAAAGTTACAAACAAGATAGTCTTCAGGGCGATTCCGCTTTGGTCGAAATTTACAAAGAACTTGGGGTTGTTACTCATTTTATCGGGGACCAGATGACCTTGAGCAAGCAACAAGATTTTAGTCTGCCGGAACAAATCAGTTTTGAATTAAACAACACACCTGACATAGCTCAAACCATTGTGGTTACTTGCCTTGGTTTAGGAATTGGCTGTCACCTTACAGGACTTCATACTTTAAAAATTAAAGAAACAGATAGGCTAGAAGCACTGCGAATTGAATTAACAAAATTAGGAGCAACTATTTCAGTGACACACGATAGTTTAACGCTTATAGCAACAAAGCAATGTATCCCAAATGTATCTATAGCCACTTATAATGATCACCGCATGGCAATGGCATTTGCACCGCTTGCCATAAAAGTTCCTATAATTATTGAAAATGCCGAAGTAGTTTCAAAATCATATCCTGATTTTTGGGATGATTTAAGAACAATTGGGTTGCATTGTCAAGATGAAATGGCCCTCTAAGTGCCCGCTAAACAACGACTTTTAAAAATAAACCCTAAAACACTTGACAACGCCTCTCTCACAATCGTATATTTGCACACGATTTATATCCAGTTTCATTTAAATAGGTACTGCATAAATCATAACATATAACTTTTTCAAATGAAATTATCACATTTTCAATTCGATTTACCAAAAGAACTTCTTGCAGAGTATCCAGCCGAAAACAGAGACGAAGCACGTTTAATGGTTATTGACCGTAAAAAACAAACCATAGAACACAAAATGTTCAAAGATGTTATTGATTATTTTGACGAAGGCGATGTCTTAATTTTGAATAATACTAAAGTTTTTCCGGCTCGTTTATACGGAAATAAAGAAAAAACTGGAGCAAGAATCGAAGTGTTTTTATTGAGAGAATTAAACTCTGAGCAAAGACTTTGGGATGTTCTTGTTGATCCAGCGCGTAAAATTAGAATTGGAAACAAACTATATTTTGGTGACGATGACTCTCTAGTTGCTGAGGTTATTGACAATACTACTTCTCGTGGTAGAACCCTGCGTTTTTTATATGATGGTTCTTACGAGGAATTCCGTAATAAATTAACAGAACTTGGTGAAACTCCAATCCCTAAATACATTTCTAGAGATGTAACTCCTGAGGATGCAGAGCGTTACCAAACTATCTATGCTAAAGAGGAAGGTTCTGTTGCAGCACCTACAGCTGGTTTGCATTTCTCTAAACATTTATTGAAAAAACTAGAAATAAAAGGTATCAATTTTGCCGAGGTTACGCTTCACGTAGGCTTAGGAACATTTAATCCTGTTGAGGTTGAAGATTTATCGAAACACAAAATGGATTCTGAGGAATTAAAAATTACTCAAGGAGCCTGTGATATCGTAAACGCAGCCAAAGCTAAAAAGAAACGTATTTGTTGTGTAGGGACAACTTCTATGCGCGCTGTAGAAAGTTCTGTTTCATCACAAAACACACTTAATCCGTTTGACGGATGGACAAATAAATTTGTTTTTCCACCGCACGATTTTGCTATCCCAACGTGTATGATCACTAATTTTCATACTCCAAAATCAACTTTATTAATGATGATTTCTGCTTTTTGTGGACACGATTTAATGAAAAGAGCATATGCCGAAGCAATCGAGGAGAAATATAAATTTTACTCTTACGGTGATGCCATGTTGATTCTATAATACAACAAAATCATATCATAAGTATTAAATCTCGTCATTCGTGGCGAGATTTTTTTTTGGTGTGCCCCTCCCAAAAAAAGGTCGGGTCGGGCTATCCGCTCTATCTTTATTTTCTTAAAGAAAGAAAATAAAGGATGCCGCTGTTATCCCTCACACAAACTCGTCCGTCAATCTCGATCCTCTTCTATCAGGATTTTTAATGATAAAGCTCGGTTCTAACTCTGGTTTTTGGGATTTCATGAAGTTCCTAATTCGTTTAAACACTTGCTACTATCGCTGCATTTTTTGTACATTTACAAATCTAAACCGAAAGTATGAAATTTCAAAATACCCTTGAATTTGCAAGGCAACTAGATATCCAAGATCCTTTAAACAAATACCAAGAGGAATTTATTTTTCCGCAAGTAAACGGAAAAAAAGTAATTTATTTTACCGGAAATTCACTTGGATTACAACCCAAACGCACCAAAGCTTTTGTCGACGAAGTCATGAATGATTGGGCAAACCTAGCTGTAGAAGGACATTTTTATAGTGATAAACCGTGGTGGGATTACCACGAACGTTTTGCTAATCCGTTAAGTAAAATTGTTGGAGCACTTCCTACCGAGGTTACCGTGATGAATACCTTGACCGTGAATCTTCATTTACTAATGGTTTCTTTTTACCAACCTACAAAATCCAGATTCAAAATTATTTGTGAGGAGAAGGCATTTCCTTCGGATCAATATATGTTTCAAAGCCAAGTTGATTTTCATTCAAGATCGGTAGGTTTTGATCCTAATGAAGCATTAGTAGAAATTAAAAGACGCGAAGGCGAACATAACATCCGTCTTGAAGATGTGTTAGCAAAAATAGAAGAAGTAGGCGATCAGTTGGCTTTGGTTCTCATTGGTGGGGTCAATTATTACACTGGTCAAGTTTTTGATATGAAAACGATAACTGCTGCAGGGCACAAAGCAGGTGCTTACGTAGGATGGGATCTGGCACATGCTGCAGGAAATGTAAAGTTAGAATTACACAATTGGAATGTAGATTTCGCTTCATGGTGCAGTTATAAATACATGAATTCAGGGCCAGGAAATGCATCTGGTTGTTTTATTCATGAAAAGCATCATAACAATAGTGAGCTTCCAAGATTTGCAGGATGGTGGGGACATAATAAAGAACGTCGATTTAAGATGGAGCAAACTTTTGATCCCGTTCACGGTGCCGATGGTTGGCAAATTAGTAATTTACCCATATTGTCATTAGCTCCTTATTTGGCATCAGTAACTATGTTTGATGAAGTAGGTATGGATGCTCTAATTCAAAAAAGAGACAGTATCACATCGTATTTAGAGTTTATTTTACATGAAATAGATAAAGAAGTTGAGAGTACTTTTGAAATCATTACACCACAAAACCCTTTAGAAAGAGCTTCCCAACTTTCTGTCTTACTGCATGGTGAAGGACGCAGTTTGTTTGATTATTTAATGAAAAATGGAGTAATTACAGATTGGCGTGAACCTAATGTGATTCGTTTGGCGCCTGTACCTTTATATACCTCTTATGTAGATATGTATGAGTTTGGCCAAATTTTAAAAAAAGGAATTTTAGAGAAAGCGAGTCTATGAATTATGTAAATTAAACTTGGAATTAGATAATTGAACTAGGGTTTTTATGTTGTTACTTTGTTGTTTAACAATAAAATAAAAATAATTATGAAAATAGTATACTTTATGTTACTTGCTATGGCGGTAGTTTCTTGTCAAAATCAAGGTAAAATGGATGTTGCAAAAGCAAAAGCAGCAACAGTTGATTCTATGAAAGTAGAAATGGAAAAGCAAAGAGTAATTGACTCTATGCAGCAAGTAATGGTGAAAATGGAAGAGGCTAAAGTCGAAACCCAAAAAGAAGTTGTTGTAGTTAACCAGCAAGCTCCTCAAGGAACCACAACTACAACTACGACAACTAAAAAGAAAGGTTGGAGTAGCACTGCTAAAGGAGCAGTAATTGGTGCAGGAGTAGGAGCAGCAACCGGAGCAATTATCAGTAAGAAAAAAGTGCAAGGTGCTATTATTGGTGGTGTTGCAGGTGCAGGAGTTGGTGCTGGAACAGGTGCAATTATTGACGGTAGTAAGAAAAACTAAATTCGTTTTTAGAAATAAAAAAAGCGTTTCAATTCTGTGAGGAGTTGAAGCGCTTTTCTGTTTTAATAAGAATCCATATTGTTTATAATTTCATTTGCTTTGATCTTAATCTTGTATAAATCTTCAGGATCAATTTTTTTAAGAAGGTTTAGCATCATTCCCATACGCTGGTTTCCTTTAAAGTATTCTTTCTTTTCGTCCAGAAAATTCCAGTACAGCGTATTAAATGGGCAGGCTTTATCTCCAAATTTTTCTTTTACATTGTAGTGGCATGTAGCACAGTTGTTACTCATTTTATTGATATAACTCCCTGAGGAAACGTAAGGTTTTGTTGCAATAATTCCGCCATCTGCATATTGTGACATTCCTCTAGTATTGGGCATTTCTACCCATTCAATGGCATCTATGTATACGCCTAGATACCAATTGTCTACTTCGTCAGGATGAATTTGCGTTAACAGAGTAAAATTCCCAATCACCATGAGGCGCTGTATGTGATGTGCATACGCATCCTTCAAACTTTGATTTATCGCGTGACTCATGCAATTCATTTTAGTTTGACCTGTCCAGAAAAAATCCGGAAGTTTATTGGTGTTGTTTAAAGCATTCATCGTAGAATAGTTCGGCATTTCTTTCCAATAAATTCCTCTTATGTATTCACGCCAACCTAAAATTTGCCGAACAAAACCTTCAACCTGTGAAATGGAAATGCTGGATTCGTGTTCATGATAGTGTGTAACTACAGTTTCAATCACTTCTTTTGGTGAAAGCATTTTGCTGTTCATGGCAAACGATAAACGTGAATGAAACAGATATTTTTCATCTGTATGCATGGCGTCTTCGTAATCTCCAAAGTGGCGAAGCAAATGAACACAAAAATAATCAAGTTGCTCTAATGCTTGCCCTCGGCTGGTAGGCCAGTCAAAGTTTTTCGGGTCAATTGTACCAAATGTATTGATTCCAGCTTTTTCAATTTGAGAGAGAAGCGCTTCAATATCGGTCCCAAATTTTTTTGCTGCAGGAACTGGAACTTCTCCTTTGTATTTTTTTCGATTATCAGCATCAAAGTTCCATTGATTGCCAACTGGTGTTGAGCCATCCATTAGAACATGGTGCTTCTTACGCATGTGTCGGTAAAAATTTTCCATTAGCAATAACTTCTTACCTTCAAAAAAATCGGTCAACTCCTCTCGTTTGGTGTAAAAATGTTCCGTATCGAATGCTTGGGTCTCAATGGTAAGTTTTGAGCAAATCAATTTTAATTGCTGATCCAGACGGTATTCGTCAGGCAGTTGATATTCAAATTTGGTAATGCCATATTTTTCAATACAAGAGGCAATCAGTTGATCTAAATTTTGAGGATTATCTAAGGCTGTAATTTCGAAATAGAGTACTTGATGACCTTTATCTTTAAGGTCTGTGTAAAAATGCCTCATGGATTGAAAGAATGCCACAACTTTCTGTATGTGGTGCTTGACATAATCTGTTTCCTGACGCATTTCGGCAAGCAAATAAATGGTAGTATCATCTTTTTCTTGAAACCAAGAGTGCGTCGCATTCAATTGATCACCAAGGATTAACCGTAGTTTTTTCATGTTTATTTTTTGAAAAAGGAAGTAGTTGGAATTTCTTTTCGGGCATACTGGAAACGGTCCAATAATTTGGGTAAACAATACCCGTCTAAACCATTTATAGCCACAACATTTCCACGATCTATTTGCAACCAGCCATCTTTATGTTCTAATTCTTCTTTGTAAAAGATATGTTCAATAGATGCAATAACATGTATGGTGTCATTTTCTACAATATGATATTCATTAACATACTTACACAATAATTGTACTGGACTTCCTTTAACAAAAGGAGTAGGGATACCTTCTTTGAATTCTTCTTCAAGTGTTGTTTTGTCAAACTCAGAAACTCCTAATTCATAATTGGCCGAGGTGTGATGTGCAGCTTCAATCATATCTGCTGTGATGTGATTTACGGTAAAGTAGCCAGTATCTTTAATGTTTTTGTACGTATCTCTAGGAACCGTAGTGGGGCGCATAATAAACCCAATCATTGCAGGATTACTCCCCAAATGGGTTACGCTACTAAAAATGGCAACATTTGATTTTCCATCAATAGATTTTGTTCCCAATAAATTTGCTGATTTATATCCCGTACACGAATTGATTAAGTTTAATCTTTCAATTTTTTCCATTTGAGAAATGATATCTCGTGAAATATGTTTCATAAGTCGTATTATTTTAAACAAAGATACTTTTTGTTTAATTAATCAAGAAATAAATTAAACAAAATATAGATATTTTAAATTATTTTATTGCATCGTACTCCAGTCGTAATTATTTGTTTCATATCACTTCCAAATCCTATATATTTGTTTTTCAATTTATCCCATGATGAAAACACTAAAAAAATCTCTTTTTATTTTACTGGTACTAGTAGCCGTTTTAGCAGGTTCTATTTTTATGTATGCACTATACTCAAAGCCTACATATGAGGGAGAGTTAGCGTTAAAAAACATTCAAAAAGAAACAACAGTTCATTTTGATGAATTTGGTGTCCCTCACATCTATGCTGAAAATTCAAAAGATGCTATGGTCGCGCTAGGTTATGTACATGCACAAGATCGATTATGGCAAATGGAATTAATGCGCCGCATAGCTCCAGGCAGGTTATCAGAAATCTTTGGATCAGTAGCGTTAAAAAATGATAAATTTTTTGCCGGCTTAGGGATTGAAGAAGCTTCTTCTAAAGCAATAGCAGCATTGGATAAAAACAGTCCAAGTTACCAACTAACGATGTCTTATCTTGATGGAATTAATCAGTTTTTAGACGAGGGTAAAACTCCGATTGAGTTTAGTTTGATAGGCGTAAAAAAAGAGAAATTTACCATAAAGGATGTCTATAATATTTTTGGATACATGTCTTTTAGTTTTGCAATGGCCCAAAAATCAGATCCTTTGTTAACAGATATTCGCAATAAATATGGTGCTGAATATCTTAAGGATTTAGGAATAAATGGGGAATTCAATACTACCAAAATAAAAAACGCATTCGAAAATCCTCAAGAGTATGCCGCTATATCTAAATCTATTGCGCAACTTTTAGACCAATCGCCTGTGTCTCCTTTTATAGGAAGTAACAGTTGGGTGATTGCACCTAAGAAAACTAAAAACGGAAAAGTTATTTTTGCTAATGATCCCCATATTGGGTTTTCTCAACCTGGAACGTGGTATGAAGCTCATATTGTGGTGCCAGATTTTGAGTTATATGGTTGTTATCTAGCAGGAACACCCTATCCTTTATTAGGACACAATAGAGATTATGCCTATGGATTGACCATGTTTGAAAATGATGATATCGATTTGTATCAAGAACAATCCAATCCTAAGAATAACAATGAGTATAAAACTCCCAATGGTTATAGTACTTATGAAATTAGAAAAAAAACAATAAAAATTAAAGACTCCACAGATTGTGTTTTGAACTTGAAATTAACACGTCACGGACCTATAATGAATGACTTAATGGATGGTTTAGAGCCTAATAAGCCCGTTGCCTTATCTTGGATTTATACCCAACAACCCATCAATATTCTTGATGCAGTTTATTTTCTTTCGCATGCAAAGAGCAAAGCTGATTTTAGAAAAGGGGTTGCATTAATAACTGCTCCAGGATTAAATGTAATGTACGGCGATGCTAAAGGAAATGTAGCATGGTGGGCTACTGGTAAATTGTACAAACATAATAAAGGAGTAAATCCAAACTTTATCTTAGATGGAGCTTCGGGTAAGGATGATATTGTTTCGTTTTTGGATTTCTCCAAAAATCCTTCGGCAGTAAACCCAAGATGGAATTACGTTTATTCAGCAAATAATCAGCCGGAACCTATAGATGGATTTAATTATCCTGGATATTATTTACCAGAAGATCGCGCCAAAAGAATTGCTCAATTATTAGATTCTAATTCCTCTTGGGATAAGGAAGCTGTTGGAAATATGATTTTTGATAACGTTTCATCGGTTGCGCCAAATGTAGTCAAGGAGTTGATTGCAAATTGCAGTTCTAAAGCACTTTCGAGTACTCAAAAACAGGCAATTTTAATTTTAAAAGATTGGAAAGGCTCTAATAATCTGGATGATGTTGCTCCTACAATTTACAACAAATGGGTATATCAATATATGAAAAACACTTTTGAAGACGAGTTAGGAAAGGAAAAGTTTGAAATGTT
The DNA here is from genome assembly GCF_014156605.1 of Flavobacterium sp. SOK18b. Classification (NCBI taxonomy): domain Bacteria; kingdom Pseudomonadati; phylum Bacteroidota; class Flavobacteriia; order Flavobacteriales; family Flavobacteriaceae; genus Flavobacterium; species Flavobacterium sp. SOK18b. Next base: position 5,600 of record NZ_QKNZ01000088.1, on the reverse strand, counting down.
CCTGGGCACCCATGTCATGAAACAGACAATTGCGAATCAAATACAAAATAAAAATTCTGTTTGGTGGGATAACATTAATACTAAAAACAATAAAGAAACTAGAGAGAATATAGTATTACAGTCATTTAAAGAGGCTATATCTGCGCTTGAAAAACAATTGGGCCCAGACGTATTGGCTTGGACTTGGAATAGAGTTCATACTTTAGAACACCAACATCCTTTGAGTAAAGTTGCTGTTTTGAAAAACATTTTCAATGTAGGTCCTTTTGAGGTATCAGGTTCTAGCGAGGTTATTAATAATTTATTTTTCAGTTATAATAGCAGTGGGATTTATGATGTAAAAGGCGGGCCTTCTACCCGAAGAGTTATAGATTTTTCGGATATTGAAAACAGTTTGAGCATTTTGCCTACTGGACAATCAGGGAATCCCATGAGTGCCCATTATGATGACCAAGCGGAGTTGTACAATACAGGTAAATTCAGGAGAATGTTATTAAATAAAGAGGAGATACAAAGAACTTCTACTAAATTAATTTTTACTCCTAGTAAATAATGTCTGTTTTTTCAAGAGCATAAACTAATTAATGAGTAGTTTTGCTTAACATATCATCAAAAATAATGCAAACACCTCAAAAAATTGCTGTAGTAGGTTCAGGTTTAGTAGGGACTCTATTGGCAATATATTTAAAAAAATTAGGACATACTGTTCATGTTTATGATAGAAGTCCGGATATACGCAATATTCAATTTTCTGGTCGATCTATCAACTTAGTAATGTCTAATAGAGGATGGAAAACATTAGAAGATATAGGTCTTGATGATGAAATACGTGCTATCGGTATTCCTGTAGACAAACGAGGAATACATTTACAAGACGGAAGTTATGTAACTCAAAATTATGGTAAGGAGGGAGAGGCAATCTTTTCACTTTCAAGAGGGATTTTAAACCGTAAAATGATAGATCTTGCCGAAAAGGAAGGGGTGGAATTCTTTTTTAATCAAAAAATATGGGACGTCACCTTAAATGATGCTACTTTACACATAGGTGAAACGGAGCGTGGTGAATGGACAGAGATTAAATTTGACAAAGTTTTTGGAGCTGATGGTGCTTTTTCACGCATTAGACACAAAATGCAACGTCAATCGATGTTCAATTATTCTCAGGAGTTCATGAAAATAGGGTATAAGGAATTGCATATTCCTGCAAATCCTGATGGTTCACATAAAATAGATGCCAACTCATTACACATTTGGCCAAGAGGTGATTTTATGTTAATGGGTTTATCTAATCTTGATGGTAGTTTTACATGTACTCTTTTTATGCCTTTTGATGGTGATAATTCATTTGAAAAGCTAAAAACGGAGAAAGACTTGGTTGATTTTTTCGCTAAATTCTTCCCTGATACAAAAGCTGTAATCCCGAATCTGGTGGAAGATTTTTTTAAGAACCCAACCAGTTATTTGGTAAAAATGAAATGCTATCCTTGGACCTATGATGATAAAGTTGCTTTAATAGGTGATGCCGCTCATGCAATAGTACCTTTTTATGGACAAGGGATGAATGCGGGATTTGAAGATATTACTATTTTACAAGACTGTATTGATAAACATGGAGATAACTGGCGAGCAATTTTCTTAGAATATGAGCAACTTCGCAAACCAAATGCGGATGCTATTGCTGAACTTGCCGAAAGAAATTTTATGGAAATGAGTTCAAAGACTGCTGATGAGAATTTTTTATTGCAAAAGAAAATTGAAAAATGGTTCTCAGACAAACATCCTGATAAATGGACGCCTCTTTATAGTTTGGTCACTTTTAGTCTTACGCCTTATGCCGAAGCGCTGGCTCTTGGTGAATACCAAAACAAAATTATGGAAGATGTGTTAAAGATGGATGATATTGCTACTATCTGGGATTCCAAAAAAGTAGAAGATAAAATATTGGAACTTTTACAATAAAACAAAGGACTCTTTTTTAGAGTCCTTTGTTGTTTTTTCTAGTTATTTTTTTGTGGCGGGTTTTAATAAAACACGCAATGTACTGTCATTATTAAAGTAACTAAACATCCAGTTTACAAAAATAGAGAGTTTGTTCTTTACGCTCAAAATTAACATGAGGTGAACAAACATCCAAGTGAACCAAGCCAATCGTCCTTGAAAACTAAATTTAGGTAAATCAACAACTGCTTTTCTTTTGCCTACTGTGGCCATGGAGCCTTTGTCGTGGTACTCATATTCAATTTTCTTTCCATTCTTTAAAGCTAATTTGAAGTTTTTAGCTAAAATTTTGGCTTGTTCAATAGCTACACTTGCTACTTGTGGGTGTCCGTTTGGATATTTTGGGGTTGTCATAAATGCAATATCCCCTAGGGCATAAACGGAATCTAATCCAGCAATACCATTAAAGCGGTCTACTAGAAAACGGTTGCCTCTTGTTAATGCACTTGTTGGTATTCCTTCTAGAGTATTTCCAGTAATACCTGCAGCCCATATTACATTTTTTGAACGGATAATTTCTCCATGTTGTAAACTTACCGTCTCCCCGTCATAATGACTTACTAGGGTATTGGTCATTACAATCACTCCTAAATCTTCAAGATATTTCTTAGACATTTTTTGGGAGTCAACACTCATTGGATTCAAAACATTGGGTGAACCCTCCAGTAAATAAATGGTTAGTTTTGAGAAATCTTTGTCAGGATAATCTTTTGGGAGTATATTTTTTTTCATCTCTGCAAGTGCCCCCGCAAGTTCAACACCGGTTGGTCCTCCACCTACTACAATAAAGTTCATTAAAGATTGTAATTCCTCAGCAGGTGCAATCAAGGCGTCTTCAAAGGTCTGCAAAATTTGGTTGCGCAATTGTATTGCCTCAGGTACTGATTTCATTGGGAATGCATGTTTCTCAATTTCAGTATTGCCAAAATAATTTGTGGTACAACCAAATGCTACCACTAAGTGATCATAATCAAAATCAGCAATGGATGTTCGGAGAGTTTTATTTTGAGCATTCACACTAATGACATCAGCAATACGGATACGAACATTTTTTGAATGTTGAAATACTTTTCTCAATGGAAAAGAAATACTTGCTGGCTCTAGTCTAGCGGTGGCTACTTGATACATCAAAGGTTGAAATTGATGGTAATTGTTTTTATCAATCAATAAAACGTCGTAAGCAGTGTTTTCTAAGTCTTGCGCCAATCTTAAACCAGCGAAACCAGCTCCAATGATTACAATTTTTTTCTGATGTTCCATGTTTGTTTTCTTTTATACGTATAAAGATACCATTTATCTTTTGCTTACGCTTCTCTGTTAACTTTTTCTATCGAAAATGCAGGTTTGCAAATAGCGATATATTCACAAGGCTCGTCAAAAGGATTGGAATATTGCACTCGTGTATTTTTTTCAATTTTTATTGATTGACCCGCTTCAAGAATAACAACTTCGTCTTCTATTATGAATTGTTTTTTACCACTAATAATATAAGTATACTCCTCAAATTGGGGAGTTTGAAAAGGCTCACTCCACTTTGGGGGAGCCACCATGTGTGCAATTGAGATGTCGTTGTTTTGAGTTGCAATTGAGCCATGGTGTTCTTCAATCAATTTTCCGTCAGTGGTTGGGACTACAAAAGGGTTATTTTGAACTAAATATTTTTTCATATTTTGATTTTATAGCATTACTTTTTAAATATTTTGGTTAAAACTCCAAATACTCCTCGGATAAAAGTTGCACTCGTAAGCACTTTTAAAACAGATTTACCCACAACGCTAGCAGTGCTTGGCCCTTCATTTTTCTCTTTTTCAATTTTTTCTTCCTCAGTATTTTCAGCTACGCTTTCATTGACCTCGGAAATCTTTTTTTGCAGCATTTCATAGGCGCTTTCTCTGTCTACAACAGCGCTGTATTTTGAGACAAGTTTCGAAGAATTATTAATAGCGTCAATTTCACCTTCGGTTAAAATATCCATTCGACTCATAGGTGCTCTCATCATGGTTGCAGCAAGAGGAGTAGGGATACCCTTTTCATTTAATGCTGTAACAAGTGCTTCTCCAATACCCAGACTTGTAAGGACATCTTCAGTGGTATAATATTCAGAGGTAGGATAATTATCGGCAGTTTGTTTGATGGATTTTCGGTCATTGGCTGTAAAAGCTCTTAATGCATGTTGTATTTTTAAACCTAATTGCGCGAGTACACCACTAGGGATGTCCATTGGGTTTTGAGTTATAAAATAAATCCCAATACCTTTTGATCGAACTAGTTTTACAATAGTTTCAATTTGTTCTAATAAGGTTTTGCTTGCTTCGTTAAATATCAAATGCGCTTCGTCTATGAAAATGACTAGTTCAGGTTGTTCAGCATCTCCTTGTTCAGGCATCTGTTGGTAAATCTCTGCTAATAAACTCAACATAAAAGTCGAAAACAATTTCGGTTTGTCTTGAATATCTGTTAGGCGCAAGATATTCACGTATCCTTTGCCATTTTCATCTATGCGCATCAAATCATTGATGTCAAATGACATTTCACCAAAAAACAAATCGGCTCCTTGTTGTTCAAGTTCAATTATTTTTCGCAGGATAGTCCCCGTTGTAGCAGTTGATATCTTTCCGTATAATTCCTCAATCTCTTCTTTGCCTTCTTCGGTGATGTAGTTGATAACCTTTTTGATGTCTTTTAAATCGAGTAATGGCATTTTATTGTCATCACAATATTTAAAAATTACTGCTACAACTCCAGCTTGCGTATCATTTAAATTGAGAATTCTAGAAAAAAGGACTGGCCCAAATTCTGAAACAGTGGCTCGCAATCGCACTCCGTTTTGCTCAGACAAGGTTAATAGTTCAACTGGAAAACTTTCTGTGTTGTAAGGAATGTTGATTTTGGCATGGCGATCAGTTATAAAATCTTTTTCTTCGCCCTGTTTAGCTATCCCGCTAAAATCACCTTTAATATCCATCATTAGAACAGGAATACCAAAAGTGGAAAGCTGCTCAGATAGTACTTGAATTGTTTTTGTTTTTCCAGTACCTGTAGCGCCAGCGATTAATCCGTGGCGGTTAAGTGTTTTTAACGGTATTTTTACGTAAGTATTTGGTACAGCTTCTCCATCTAAAATAGCACCGCCTAGGGTTATACTTTCGCCTTTTGATTGAAAGCCTTGTGTTATATACGTGGTGAAATCATCTTTTTTGCTCATAATAGGTTTGAATTTAAATCGTATGCAAGTTATTATTTTTTTATAAAACCAACAATTTAAGTATTTCCTGCAGTGTTAAAGCTTTTTTGTTATAAAAAAGGTAAAATATATTTTTTTTATTGCATGTCTTGTTTTTGAAATATTATAATAAATTTTCTTAAAAAATTAAATTATTTTTCGTGAAAACATTCAATTATATGTGAATATGGAGTTAAATGAAGATATTGGGCTTTAGAATGTGTTATTGAAATAAATTTAATTGCAATTAAATAAAACAAGGTTTTTTTCTTGGAACTAATAATTTAATTTTGCCTAACTCCAGTTTAATTTTCATAAAGATAATTTAATTAAAAACTTTAAAAATAAAAAAAAATGGAAACCTTAAAAAAGTAAAAGG
>NZ_QKNZ01000087.1:0-1174 GCF_014156605.1 Flavobacterium sp. SOK18b | reverse complement strand
GAAATATCCATATTTGTTGGTGGATCTAAGGCAATTACTGTAGTACCTACTGCTGTTGCAAATGAACAACCGTTGGTATCTCTCACAATTACACTAACTGGTCCGGCTGTATTAGTCACAAACGTATTGTTTGTTGTAAAGCCTTGGTTGTTGAAGTTGTATTGGTACGAACCATTTCCTCCGCTAGGTACAGCTGTTACTGTTGCTGCTTGAGTCGCATTACCTGTACCACAACTCAATGGTGTGGTTACGCTAATTGTAGCTGACACAACAAATGGCTGATTAATAACAATTGCTGTAGCTGCTGCTGATTGACATCCTTTAGCATCTGTAATTACAACCGTGTATGATCCTGCTGGTAAACCACTGTAGTTTCCAGTAGCATCTCCAGTAGTGTTGAATCCTGTTCCGCTTAACGCGAAAGTAAATGGTGCCACACCTGCAGTTGGGGTTACCGTAATGGTACCGTTACTGTCTCCGTTACAAGTAGCATCGGTAGCTACTGCTGTGAACGTTGGCGTTACTGGTGTAGTTACTTCAACCGTATTAGTCGTTACCGAACATGTAGCTGGGTTACTATCCGTAATTACAAATGAGTAGATTCCTACTGTTGTTGGGTTTACCGTATATATTGGACCTGTAACTCCTGTTGCAGCTGCTCCTGTTGCAACTCCTCCAACTAAGGTTTGAACTGTAAATGGAGCTATTCCTCCCGAAATAGTAACATCAACTCTAGCGGCGGTTGGAGATGAACAAGTTAAATCTTTAACTAACACCGCTCCGCCAATAAGTTGGTTTGTAATGGTATAATTTACAAAAGCTTCACAACCGTTGTCATCTTTAATTCCTAATACATAAGTTCCTGGTCCATTGAAGGTAGCTATAGAACTTGTTAAAGCCGTTCCGTTAAGCGTATATGCTTTAACACCATTATAAGTAGTTGTAATTGTATTTGGACTTAAATCCGCTGTCAATGGCGAACCTGTGTAACACTGTGCTGCTGGCGCTACAATAGTTGGAGCAGCATTGTTTACGACCGTTACATTTTGCATGCCTACGCAGCCTTTGGCATCCATAACATAGACATCCCATGATAAAACAGTCAAGTTAGTATCTACTGAAAGAACTGGATTGGTATTGTAAGCACCCATTGCTGGTGGTGTAACGGTTCCTC